>NZ_JBQKGN010000015.1:0-49798 GCF_052118785.1 Collinsella sp. LCP21S3_A9
ACCTTCGTTGGCGCGGTTGGGCAAAATGCGTTGGCGCTGTTGGCACATCTATCTTGGTGCTATTGGATTTTTACGTTGGTGTAACTGGCCCTTTTTATATTGGCATTAACATGGCGGCGTCGTTCCTGTCGTTCTTGGAGGCCGAGTCGGCGGCCGACCTGGGGATCTTCGAGACCGCGGCGACGACGCACTCGACGCCGAGCCCGGCGAGCTCCCTTTGCGGGGCGAAGCCGAGGTAGCCGCTCTCGTAGGCCGCGAGCGACGGCCCGGGGAACCCATCCATCCACCCGGCGATCTCGCCCCAGGGGTTGCCGGGGAACCTCCTCGTCACGGCCTCGCCGGTGTCCGCGTCGAGGGCGCAGACGGTGGTCGACCTCAGGTGGACGTCCATCCCGAACGCGGTAGAATACTTTGGCATGGGAGCCTCCCAACCTCGTTGCGGCGCGGCTGCGCCTATGGCACTTCAACATCATTGTCGCAGCCCCGACCCGCGGTCACGAGCGGGGGCTCCTATCTTTTTAGTGCCCTCGGATTGGGTCATAGTGTCTGTCAGTAGTCTTTTTGGGACGGGGCTTTTTTAGCTGCCCTACCTCAAATAAGGACTTAATCTTCGAAAGCGCTGGACTGGGTAGCTAAAAAAGCCCCGTCCCAAAAAGACTACCCGGTGAAGGGACAAGGGGACAGCCCCTTTGTCGCATTGGTGGATATGTCGTGCGTTCTGCGTATGGCAATATAAGATGGTTATTTGCGTTAAATGGAATTCGATTATTTTGAGGGTAGGGGATTTCTTTGGGTCGTGGTGCGGATATGACGCCGCCTTTGCGTTGGCGGTTGCGTGTTGCTGGTGGGGTGGCGCTCTTTGTGTTGCTTGTTGACCAGCTGACCAAGCTTGCGGTTCGTGCCGTGGGCGATACCCTGCATATGACTGTTATCCCCGGCGTGATCGATTTTGTGTTTGTCCGCAATATCGGAGCTGCCTTTAGCATGGGCGAGGGCCATGGCATAGCGTTTGCCGTGCTGGCGCTTGGGGCCATTGCCGCCATTGCCGTGTACTTGCTCCGTGCTCCTCAGCTCGCTCGCCTAGAGGTCGTGGGTATGGCCATGGTTGCGGGCGGCGCCATCGGCAACGCGATCGATCGCCTGGCCATGGGCTTTGTGACTGATTTTATTGCCACTACCTTCATTGATTTCCCCGTCTTTAACGTGGCCGATATCGGCATTACCGCCGGTGTCGTGCTGGCGCTCATCGGATACATGTTCTTGAGTCCCGCCGCTCGCGAGGTCGATGCGACCGCCGAGCTCAACGCCCGTGACGAGGCCCGCGCCAAACGTAAAGCTAAGCAGCGTGGGGAGCATGCCCGCAAGATTCGCGAAAGGAATGAGCGCTAATGGCCGACATCCATATTCTCGTTGCCGACGATTGCGCCGGTCAACGTCTCGACGCCTATCTGGGCGCCAACGATGGCTGTCCCACGCGCTCTGCCTGCGCGCATCTGATCGAGGGAGGCGCCGTTGCCGTCAACGGCGAGACCTGCCTATCTAAAAAGTATGCCGTACGCTCCGGTGACCGCATCTCGGTCGACCTGCCCGAGCCGCATGACCCGACCGACGTGATCCCCGAGGCCATCCCGCTCGACATTCGCTATGAGGACGACTATCTCATGGTGCTCTCCAAGCAGCGCGGCCTGGTGTGCCATCCTGCGCATGGTCATGAGAGCGGTACGCTTGCGAATGCCCTGGTCTATCACTGCGGTATCGACCATCTGGGTACCGTGCAGGGCGAGGACCGCCCCGGCATCGTGCATCGTCTGGATCGCGATACCTCGGGCCTTATGCTCGCGGCTAAAGACGACGACACCCAGCGTGCGCTCCAAAATCTCATCCGCACGCGTACCCTCGACCGTCGCTACATTACGCTCGTTCACGGGCACATCGCCATGGACGAGGGCACTATCAATACTGGTATCGCTCGCTCCACGCGCGACCGCGTGAAGATGGCGGTTTCCGATGACCCCTTTGCGCGCCAGGCCATCACGACCTTTAAGGTCCTTGAGCGCTTTGATTCCACGCGCTTCGACGACGGCTACACGCTTGTCGAGTGTCACCTGTTTACCGGCCGCACGCATCAGATTCGCGTTCACATGCGCCATATCAACCATGCCTGCGTGGGCGATCCACTCTATGGTAAGTGCGATGCTCGTGCCGATCAGGGTCTGACCAGGCAGTTCCTGCATTCCTGGCGTGTGGCGTTCGATCATCCCGTGACGGGGGAGCACATCGAGTGCCGTGACGAGCTGCCATGGGATCTTGCGGCGGTTCTGGATGATTTGGCCCCGCGTTCGCTCGGCCGCACTGCCGCTGGCAACGAAATCGTCCCTCAGCTCGGTCTGCTCGAGGCCTAGCCAGTATTAGGTGGTTTCTTGAACTCCGTAAGCCTGCGGTAAGATATACGGTTGTTTACGTCACGCGTTCCTGGGAGCCTGCATGCTCGCCTTTTTACAAACCAACACACCCATCGTGATCTTCAACCAGATTGTCGTCACGCTGCTTACGGTCTGCTTTCTGTACCAGGTGGTCTTCTTTGTCATCGGCGCTCTTCGTGGTGAGGTCGCACCTCCCAAGGCCAAGAAGCTCCATCGTTATGCCTTTTTTATCGCGGCGCATAACGAGGAGGCCGTGATCGCCAACCTCGTGCGCTCCATTAAGGACCAAGATTATCCGTCCGAGCTTATCGAGGTCTTCGTGGTCGCCGATGCCTGCACCGACAACACGGCGCAGCTCGCGCGCGAGGCGGGCGCCGTCGTCTATGAGCGCAATGACTTGGCCCGTAAAGGCAAGAGCTGGGTCATGGACTATGGCTTCGACCGCATCCTTAACGAGTATCCCGATACGTTTGAAGGCTACTTTATCTTCGATGCCGATAACGTTATCGCCCGCGATTACGTGTCCAAGATGAACGATGCTTTTGACCAGGGCTTCCATGTTGTTACGAGCTATCGCAATTCCAAGAACTTTGGCAGCTCGTGGATCTCGGCAGCTAATGCCACGTGGTACCTGCGCGAGGCGCGCTTTCTCAACAACGCGCGCAACATCTGTAAGACGTCTTGCGCCGTTTCGGGTTCGGGCTACCTCATCTCCGCCAGCGTTATCGAGGGTATGCACGGCTGGCAGTTCCACACGCTGACCGAGGATATTCAGTTCACCACGTTCTGTGCCATTCACGGCATTCGCATTGGCTATGCGCCGGCGGAGTTCTTTGACGAACAGCCCGTGACGTTTAAGGCATCCTGGAAACAGCGTATGCGTTGGACCAAGGGCTTCTACCAGGTGTTCTTTACGTACGGTAAGCACCTGGTCAAATCGACCTTCCGCTATCATCGCTTTGCCGCCTACGACATGTTTATGACGATCGCACCGGGCATGCTGCTCTCTCTGATCTCGATGCTCGCTAATGCGACGTTCCTCATCGTGGGCGGCCTTTCGCACGGTTTCTTGGCTACCGAAGTCGAGATGCAGGCGTGTGCCGCTTCTCTCATTATGACCTTCGCTATGATGTATCAGACTTTCTTTATCCTGGCGCTGCTCACGACTATCTTTGAATACAAGCATATTCACTGCGCGCAAAAGTGGCGTCTGGTAACCAACCTGTTTACCTTCCCGATCTTTATGTTCAGCTATATCCCCATTACGGTGGCAGCGCTGTTCTTGAAGGTCGACTGGGTGCCGACGCAGCACGCCGTAAGCGTTACCCTCGACGAGGTCATGCAGGGCGCCAAATAACCACCATCAAAACCACCACAAAGGGGATAGAACCTTTGCGGTGGTTTTTACGTTTGAGCGCTCAGTTGAGGGGTTTCGATGTTCTATATCCCGTTTTGGATTTGCATCTTTGCCGGCGCGGCGATTGATGTCCGCGAGCGGCGGTTTCCCAATGAGCTTGCCGGCGCGTGTGCGGTGGCGGCGTTTGCAGGCGTCTGGCTCGACAAGGGTGTTAACATGGCGCTTGACCACGCCGGTCTTGCGGTCATCGTCTACCTTGCCCTTGTGCTTACTGAGTCACTCTGGCGTCGCCTTCGCCATGCCCCTGGCGTTGGCATGGGGGATGCCAAGGCGCTCTTTGCCCTTTGCACCTTCGATCCCCTGGGCGGCGTCGTCGCGTTTGCGGTTGCGCTCCTGACCCTTGCCGCTGCCTGTCTCATCGTAAAATCGCGCTCGCTGCCTTTGCTGCCGTTTTTGGTGCCAATATTTGCCATAATCGAGTTCGTGGGTAGTACGCTGTAACCGTTTGCGCGCCCTTTTTAAGGAGCATGCCATGGCAATCAATCAACAGACAGCCGCCATCAAGGCGCGCCTGGATCGCATTCCCGCGGCGTTGTCGCCCGAGCTGGTCGAGCGCATTGCCGCCGACCGCGCCGCGGGTGTCGTTAATCCCTATCGATGCGGTGACGACCAGGCCATCCGCCGTGTCGATCGGGCCGCAGACGAGGGCACGCTTATGCGTCCGGCCTTTATGCGCGATATCGAAAAGATTCTGCATCTGCCAGCATACACACGTTATGCAGGCAAAACGCAGGTCTTCAGTTTTCGCAGCAACGACGATCTGTCGCGCCGCGGCCTGCACGTGCAGCTTGTCTCGCGCATCGCTCGCGATATCGGGCGTGCTCTGGGCCTCAACTGCGATCTGATCGAGGCGATTGGCTTAGGCCACGACTTGGGCCACACGCCCTTTGGCCATGCCGGTGAGCGTTTCCTCAACGACATCTATCATGAGCGCACGGGGCGTTATTTTTTCCATAATGTGCAGTCGGTCCGCGTGCTCGACGCGCTGTACGGCCGCAACGTGTCGCTCCAGACGCTCGATGGCGTACTGTGCCACAACGGCGAGTACGAACAGCGTGTTTTTGAGCTTTCGGACATGGGTTCCTTTGACCAGTTCGACCGAACCGTCGAGGAATGCATTGCCACGGGTTATAGCGCAATTGAGCACCTGCGCCCCATGACGCTCGAGGGCTGCGTGGTTCGCATCTCGGATATCCTTGCCTACGTTGGGCGCGATCGCCAAGACGCCATTGCGGCGGGCCTGCTGTCACCCGACGACTTTGACGATGACCTGGGCGGTGCATACAACAGCTGGATCCTTACGCATGCCTCTATCGATATCGTCGAGCACAGCTATGGCAAGCCGCGCATCGAGATGAGCGAGGACCTGTTTGAGGAAATCCGCCGGGCCAAGCGCGAGAACTACGAGAAGATCTATAGCAAGGGCGGCATAGAAGGCGACTCCGAAGCGGAGCTGCGCGAGGCCTTCGAGAAGCTCTATGACCGTTGCCTGCGGGATATAAACGAAGGCGACGAGTCCTCGTATATCTTTAAGCACCACATTTCTCGCATTGAGCAGCAGCTTTCCTACTACGATCGCACCTATGCATGGCAGGACGATAAGGACCAGACGGTCGTGGATTACATTGCGAGCATGACGGACGGTTATTTCTGCGAGCTCACGAGCAAGCTGTTCCCGGGATTGATGTTTCCGCACCGTACCTATATTAACGAACGGTAGTTCGTATATATTCGGTATACTGTTCATGGAAAACGTTTTTGATTGATGCACGGGATGGCTATGGACGACCTTTTTTCTGCTTCGACGCGTGAGCGTTCCTTTCAGAATGCGCCGCTTGCGGTGCGCATGCGGCCCAATTCGCTCGACGAGTACGTGGGCCAGCAAAAGGCCGTCGGTAAGGGCTCGTGGTTGCGTGCCGCGATTGAGCATGACGTGCTGTCGAGTGTGATTCTGTATGGGCCGGCCGGTACGGGCAAGACGACGCTGGCCCACATTATCGCCAACCATACCAAGAGCGAGTTTGTCGAGGTCAGCGCCGTGACGGGCACTGTGAAGGACCTGCGCCGCGTGATTGACGAGGCCAAGACGCGCCTGAATACGTACGACCGTCGCACCATTCTTTTCATCGACGAGATTCACCGCTTCTCCAAGTCGCAGCAGGATGCCCTGCTGCATGCGGTTGAGAACCGTACCGTCGTTATGATTGGCGCCACGACGGAGAATCCGTACTTCGAGGTCAACTCGGCGTTGCTCTCGCGCGGTCGCGTGGTGGAACTTGAACATTTAAAGGACGAGGATATCGCCACGCTTATCGAGCGTGCGCTCGAGGCGCCGCAGGGTTTGAACGGCAAGTTCTCGGCCGATGAGGATACGGTTAAGACCATCTGCACGCTGGCTGCGGGTGACGCTCGCTCGGCACTCACGACGCTCGAGCTTGCGAGCGAGATTGCCGTCACGCGTCCCGATACCGAGGGAACGCCAGCGCCGGCGGCGGGGGAGCGTTATCCCATTACCGTGGATGACGTAAAGATTGCCAATCCGCGCCGTGGTTTTTCGTATGACAAAAACGGCGACATGCACTACGACATCATCAGCGCGTTTATTAAGTCTATGCGCGGCAGCGACCCCGATGCCACGATCTATTGGCTCGCGCGCATGATCGATGCGGGGGAGGACCCTAAGTTTATCGCTCGCCGTATTATGATTCAGGCTTCTGAGGATGTTGGCAACGCCGACCCGCAGGCGCTATTGGTGGCCCATGCCGCGTTTAAGTCTGCCGAGGTCATCGGTTATCCCGAGTGTCGCATTAATCTGGCTCAGGCTGCACTCTATGTGTGCTTGGCGCCAAAATCCAACGCGTGTGAGGCCTCGATTGATGCGGCGTTGGCCGATATTCATTCAAGTGGGCTGCGCGAGGTGCCGAGCTATCTACGCGATCGTCATCGCCCGGGCAGCGACGAATACGGTGTGTATAAGTATCCGCATGATTATCCCGAAGGCTGGGTCGATCAACGCTATTTGCCCGAGGGGCTGGAGCGCGGTGCGTTTTGGCAGCCTGCCGGCCGCGGCTGGGAAGAGTGGCGTGTAGAGCAAAGCGAGCGCGACCGTAGCGGGAATGCACCGAAGTAGCTGCTGGTAATTTTGTCTCACGTTGCTGCTTTTGGCATGTTCGGTCCCCTTTGGGGTACCATGAACAGCGTCTGTATTTCGATTCCTTCGGGAGGCTTGTATGAGTCCCATCCAAATCGCCCTGCTGCTGCTCGCCGTTGCCGGCGTGTGGGCTGTCATCGAGCTCGCGCTCACGCTGCGAAAGACCCGCACTGTCGTTGATTCGCTCGACAAGACGGTGAGCGACCTTAACAACACCATCGCCGAGGCTCAGCCCGTGGTAGCAAAGCTCGATGGCGCCGTCGATGAGCTCACCCCCGCGCTGGCGCAGGTTGAGCCGCTCCTCAAGTCGAGCAAGACCGCCGTCGACGCCCTTACCTCCAATCTCGTAGAGGTCGAAGCCGTGGTTCGCGACATTTCCGAGGTTACGGGCAGCATGGCCGAGGCCAGCAATGCCGTGTCGAGTGTGACCGACTCTGCGGCCGGTGCCGTTCAGAAACTCTTTAACAAGGTGAAGGCTCCCGCGGTCGAGGCCGAGCGCAATCTTTCCGCTGCCGCCGAAGCCGAGCAGCCGACCGAGCGTGTCCTGATTGGCGAAACCGGGGACGATGCCGCTGCTGGTGACGATGATGCACAGAAGCCTGCTGCTAAAGTAGCCCGGTATTACACCTACACGCCCGCCGAGACCTCTGAGGAGTCCTGCGATGAGTAGTGAAGCAACTTGCTCTATCACGCTGACTGTTGCCGGGGATCCGCGTCTGGCACGCTTGGTGCGCATGACGGCGGCTAATGTCGGCGCGCTGTGTTCCATGTCCGTCGATCGCATCGAGGACATTCGTATGGCTGCCGAGGAGGCCTTCATCTTTGGCTGCACGGCCGTTGATTCTGACGTTATCTCGATCAAATTCGATGTCGATGAGTCTCACGTGGGCATGACCTTCACCTTTGGCGACCAGGCGACTGTCGATGAGGATGACCAGGCCGCCGTATATGCCGAGCTCATTCTGGCAAGCGTGTGCGATTCCTACGAAAAGACTGCGGCGCCTCTGACGCTTTCCCTCGATCTCAAGGCGGATATCTAATATGACCGAACGTTCCCGGAGCGGTAAGACCGCTTGGGACAAGGAGAAAACCCGCGAGCTGTTTCGTCGCTACAAAGAGACCGGTGATCCGGACGCCCGCGAGCAGCTCGTCATGTCCCATATGAACCTGGTAAGGTTTCTTGCCAACAAATTTAAGAATCGCGGCGAGCCGCTCGACGACCTCATGCAGGTCGGCTATCTGGGTTTGCTCAAGGCTATCGACCGCTTTGACCCCGAGCGCGGACTTGAGTTCACCACGTTTGCCACGCCCACCATCTTGGGTGAGATCAAGCGTCACTTCCGCGACAAGGGTTGGAGTGTGCGCGTTCCGCGTCGCCTACAGGAGCTCTCTGCCAAGGTTAACCAGGCCACCGACAAGCTCACTAACGAGCTGCAGCGCTCGCCTAAGGTGGAGGAAATCGCTGAGTACCTAGACGTGACCGTTGACGAGGTGCTGGAGGCCATGGAATCGTCCTCGGCCTATACCTCGGTGCCCATCGAGGCCCCCGGTGCGTCCGATTCTGACGACGCGCCTTCAATTCTCGACCGCTACGCCGACGACGACAACGAGCTCGACTTCACCGATGACCGCCTGGTGATTGAGGAGGCCATCCGCGATTTCTCGCCGCGCGAGCGCGAGGTTATCGAGCTGCGTTTCGTAAAGGGCATGACCCAGATCGAGATCGCCAAGAAGCTGGGCATCTCGCAGGTGCAGGTCTCGCGCCTGCTGCGCCGTACCCTTAAGAAGGTTCAGGACAAGATCGACCCCGACGGAGTGATGGTTCGTTCATGAGTGAACACCCCCAACAAACCGATCGCGCGCTGCGCGATACCCGTATTCTGACGCTTCGCATTTGGGCCGTCGTCGGCTGCATTGTCATCGCCGCCGTCATCTTTAACCTTATGGGTATCTTGGCGCCGGTTATCGAGTTTCTAGCTGTCGGTTCCATCATCGCTTTTGTGATGTCGCCGATTACTAACTGGCTCGAGCATCACGGCGTCAACCGTGGCATTGGTTCGCTTATCGCGCTGATCGTGGTCGTTGCTGTGCTCGTCGGTGTCGTTTGCATCTTGTCGCCGATTCTCTTTGGTCAGATTATGGAAGTCCTGAGTCGCCTGCCTGAGCAGCTTCGTGTTGCGGGCGGTGATCTCAACGAGATGGTCTCGCATGCCAAGACGCTCAACAACACGCCGCTCAAAGAGTATCTGGACGATAATCTTTCTTCGCTGGTTACCGTGGCGTCCAAGTATGTATCTCAGATTGCCGCCGAGCTTGGTCGCGGTGTATTCCCGTTCATTACCAATACGGCCTCGCAGCTGTTCGTCATCTTCCTGGGTCTGGTGCTTGCCTATTGGCTGGCCTGCGACTATCCCCGTATGCACCACGAGGTCTGCACCATCATCGGGCAGGAAAAGGAGACCTCGTACCGCTTTATGGTTGCGATTCTTTCGCGCTCGGTTGGCGGTTATATGCGCGGCATGGTCGTGACGTCCATCTGCGGTGGCATCCTGGCCTTTATCGGCTTTACGCTCATTGGCCATCCCTACGCGGCACTCATGGCCATCTTTACGGGCATTATGCACTTGGTCCCGGTTGTCGGCCCCTGGGTGAGCGCGGCGATCGCCACGGTGCTCGGTTTTATGTTCAGCCCGATGCTGGCTTTGTGGACTTTGGTCGTGACCATGGTGGCGCAAAATGTCACTGACAACGTCATTTCGCCTAAAGTCATGCAAAGCTCGGTCCAGGTGCATCCCATCATGAGCCTGACGGCACTCGTTATCGGTTCGGCGCTTATGGGCGCCATCGGCATGGTTATCGCCATTCCGCTGTGCGCGGCCCTCAAGGGCATTTTCGTCTACTACTTTGAGAACGAGACCGGCCATCAGCTCGTGGCATACGACGGCGCCGTGTTTAAGGGCACGCCGTATCGCGATACTGAGGGTAACCCGGTCGCCGCCTACGATGCGCTTGGAGACGATACATTCATCTATGAGTCCGAGCTCATCGGTAACGAGACTGCGCCCGAGGCGCAGGCCATGCCCAAACCCGAGCTCGATAACCCCTGGATCAAGCTCTCGGGCCTTCAGCCCGATGCTACGGGCTTTTTCAAGAATCCCTTCGCCAAAGACGACGATTCCAACTCGGACGACGATACCAATACCGGCATCGACGGCTCCATGGACGATGATGAGCAGTAAGTCATTTCAAGTTCAAGTTCATAGGCAATAACGTGCAAATTCGCTGGAGGGTCGCTGTTTGGCGACCCTCTTTTTTGCACAGGCGCGGTGGGATGGTAATATCGTTACGTTTGAACTGTTTCGATGTGAAACCGAGGAGATTCCCTCTATGAGTGCTGACTACCCGTCAATGACTACGGCTGAGATTCGCTCCAAGTTCCTCAACTTCTTTGAGGAGCGCGGTCTTAAGCTCTATCCTTCTTCGTCCCTCGTCCCCGACGATCCTTCGCTGCTGCTTGCCAACGCCGGCATGAACCAGTTTAAGGAGTATTACCAGGGCAAGAAGACCATGAAGGAGATCGGCGCTATCTCCTGCCAGAAGTGCGTCCGCACCAACGACATCGACTGCATCGGCGAGGATGGCCGTCACCTGTCCTTCTTTGAGATGCTCGGCGACTTCTCCTTTGGCGGCGTCTCCAAGCAGCAGGCCTGCGCTTGGGCCTTTGAGCTCATCACCAAGGAGTTCAAGCTGCCGCTCGACCGCCTGTACTTCACCGTCTTTACCGAGGACGACGAGACTCACGACGTGTGGCGCTCTCTGGGCGTTGCCGAGGATCACATCTCGCGTCTGGGCGAGGACGACAACTTCTGGGCCGCCGGCCCCACCGGCCCCTGCGGTCCGTGCTCCGAGATCTACTTTGACATGGGCGAGGAGGTCGGCTGCGGCAGCCCCGACTGCAAGCCCGGCTGCGACTGCGACCGCTTCCTGGAGTTCTGGAACCTCGTCTTTACCCAGTACGACCGCCAAGAGGACGGCTCCATGCCGGAGCTGCCGCACCGCAACCTCGATACGGGCATGGGCCTGGAGCGCATGGCCGCTATCATGCAGCACAAGACCGCCAACTACGACGGCGATCTGATGCAGCACCTCATCAAGCTTGGCGAGGAGATCAGCGGCAAGACCTATGACGCCGACGATTACTCCGGTGCCAGCCGCTCGCTGCGTATCATCGCCGATCACTCCCGTGCCGTCGACTTCATGATCTCGGACGGCATCCTGCCCGGTAACGAGGGCCGCGAGTACGTCCTTCGCCGCCTGCTCCGCCGCGCCGTGTTCCACGGTCGCCTGCTGGGTATCGAGGGCGCCTTCCTAACCAAGTTCATCGACGAGGTCAACGCTCAGATGGGCGAGGCCTATCCCGAGCTGCTCAAGAACGTCGCGCTCGTCAAGGGTATCGTCGCCTCCGAGGAGGAGCGCTTCTCCACGACGCTCGACAACGGCCGCGTTTACCTGGACGAGGCCCTGGCCGCGCTCGCCGACGGCGCTGTCCTTCCGGGCGATGTTGCCTTTAAGCTGCATGACACCTTTGGTTTCCCCATCGACCTGACCGTCGAGATCGCCGGCACCGCTGGCCACGACGTCGACATGGACGGCTTTACCGCCTGCATGGAGGACCAGAAGGCCCGCGCCCGCGCCAATGCCAAGGGCGACGCCTGGGGCAGCTTCAACGACGTGTGGGTTGAGCTTTCCGACAAAGTTGCCGCGACCGAGTTCGACGGCTATGACAACGATGTGATCGAGGGTGCCAAGGTTGTTGCCATCGTGCGCAACGGCGAGTCCGTCGAGTCCGCTGCCGCCGGCGAGGACGTCGAGGTCGTGCTCGACCGCACTCCGTTCTATGCCGAGATGGGTGGCCAGCAGGGCGACGCCGGTAAGCTATCCGCCGAGGGCGTTACGCTGACGGTTTCCGATACCAAGAACCACAACGGCCTGTATGCCCACGTCGCCCACGTTGCCGAGGGCACGCTGACCGTCGGCGCTACCGTGACCGCCGCGCTCGACGCCGAGCGCCGTGGCTTCCTGCGCCGCAACCACACCGCCACGCACCTGCTCGACGCCGCCCTTAAGCAGGTCCTGGGCGAGCATGTCTCCCAGGCCGGCTCGCTGGTGACGCCCGAGCACCTGCGCTTTGACTTCACGCACTTTGAGGCCCTGTCTTCCGAGCAGCTCAAGGCTGTCGAGGACCTGGTCAACCAGCAGATCTTCGCTTCCAAGCCGGTCGTTACCCGCGTCATGGGCATCGATGAGGCCAAGGCCGCCGGCGCTGTCGCCCTCTTTGGCGAGAAGTACGGCGACGTTGTCCGCGTTGTCTCCGTGGGCGCCGAGGACCAGCCGTTCTCCCGTGAGCTTTGCGGTGGCACCCATGCCGCCAACACCGCCGAGATCGGTCTGTTCAAGATCATTTCCGAGTCCTCCACGGGCTCCAACGTCCGCCGTATCGAGGCCGTGACCTCTAAGGGTGCCCTCGACTACATGGCCGACCGCCTGGCACTCGTTGACGCCGCTGCCGCTGCGCTCAAGTGCCGCGTCGACGAGGTTCCCGCTCGTGTGGAGAACCTGCAGGCCGAGCTGCGCGAGACGTCCAATAAGCTCAAGAAGGCCCTGACCGGTGGCTCCTCCGACGCTATCTCCAGCGCCATCGAGGGCGCCGTCGAGCTTGATGGCTACAAGCTCGTCGTCGCTGAGCTCCAGGGTCTCGAGGCCGCCGACCTGCGCAACGTTTGGGATACCGTGCACCAGAAGGTCGCCGGCCCTGTCGCCTGCGTCGTCGCCAGCGTGACCGAGAAGGGCACCCCGGCGCTGCTCGCCGCCGGCTCCGATGACGCCGTCAAGGCCGGTTTCCACGCCGGCAACGTGATCAAGCAGATCGCGGGCCTGGTCGACGGTCGCGGTGGCGGCCGTCCCAACATGGCCCAGGCCGGTGGCAAGAACGCCGCCGGTATCGCCGATGCCCTCGCGGCCGCTAAGACCGCGCTGGGCGCCTAAGAACCGAAGTAGTCGCTGTGGTCGCGCTCGCACTGGACATAGGGGAGACCAGGATTGGCATTGCCGTCTCGAGCCGTGATGGCAAGATGGCGATGCCTGTCAAGGTACTCCCGGCCGCCGAGGTCACCGGTATGGCCAAGACGTTCCGTTACCTGGTCGAGGACTATGAGCCCGACATCCTGGTAAGCGGACGTCCCTTGACCATGGCCGGCGAGCCCGGCCCTCAAGCCGAGCGCGTTGCCGCCGTGGCACAAAAGATCGCCGACGAGCTTGATCTTCCGCTCGAGTTTGAGGATGAGCGTCTGTCCTCGCAAGAGGCAAAGCGTATCTTGCGCGAGCAGGGCCTCAACGAAAAGCAGATGAGGGGCAAGATTGACATGATTGCCGCCAGCCTGTTTTTGCAGACGTGGCTCGATCGTAAAAACGAGGAGGTTTCGCATGCCTAGCGCTTCCGATCCGCGCCAGCCGAATCGTACACGTCAGCCCGAGTCGCGCCCTGCCCAGCCTGGCCAGCGTCCGGCACAGCCGACGCAGCGCGCAGCTCAGCCTGGCGCGCGCCCGGTGCAGTCCTTCGCTCGTTCGGCCCAACCTGCTCAAAGGACGGGTCAGCAGCCTTCTGCTCGTTCGGTTCAGCATCCGGCTTCTCGCGCGGCTCAGCAGCCCACTGCTCGTACGGCCCAGCCTGCAGGCGGTACCCGCTTTAAGCAGCAGGCACCTGTCCGGCGAACGCAGGCTACCCAATCTCATTCGCATCATGCTCGCGGTTTGCATGGCGTTGCTCCGGCGACCCGCTCGAGCTACGACACGCGTGCTCGACGCGGTGCTCAAAAGAAGAGTTCTCCGGTTCCCATGATCATCGGCGTTGTGGTGGCGGTGCTCGCGCTTGCTGTGATCGCTTTCTTTGTCGTGCCGGCCGTCAAGGGCTTCTTTGCCGGTGAGGATACGAAGGTTACGGCTGGTCAGCAGGTTACGGTGACCATTCCCGACGGTGCTTCGGGCGACACCATCGCCTCGATCCTCTCCGAGAACCATATCGTCGAAAATCCCAAGGATTACTATGCGGCGGTCAAAAAGCTCAATGCCGATATGTCCCTCAAGCCTGGTACCTATTCGTTCACCACATTCATGGATGCGACCAAGGTTGTTCAGCAGCTCATGGAAGGCCCCAATGCGGGCTCCAATGCGCTTACTATTCCCGAGGGTCTAACGGTCGATCAAGTCGCCGACCGTGTGGCCCAGGCCTACGACAGCATCTCTAAGGAGGACTTCCTCAACCAGGCCAAGGCCTCCAACTACGTGGACGACTATAGCTTCCTTAAGGGCGCCGCCAACGATTCGCTCGAGGGTTTTCTGTTCCCCAAGACCTATTCGCTGGGCAAGGACCCGAGCGCCGATGACGTTATCCGCGCCATGCTCGATCAGTTCAACACCGAGTACAAGTCTCTCGATTTTGCCGGGTGCGAGGCCAAGATCAAAGAGCGTTACGGCGTGGAGATGTCCGATTACGACATCATCAATCTCGCTTCCATCGTTGAGCGCGAGGGTCTCAACGCCGAGCAGCGCGCACATGTCGCCTCGGTCTTCTACAACCGCCTTGCCGGCAAGCTCGACGGTCTGCGTTATCTCAACAGCGATGCGACCATGATGTATGTCACCGGTGGCGAGGTTTCCGCCGACGACCTGCAGAGCGATAGTCCGTACAACACCTATAAGCACGAGGGTCTGCCACCCACGCCCATCTGCTCCCCGTCGCTCGAGGCACTCAAGGCCACGCTTGAGCCGACCGACTCCGATGACCTGTATTTCTACATAACGCAGGACGAGGAGTACTTCTCGCAAACCTACGAAGAGCACCAACAGTCTTGGAATTAAACATGAGGATTTTCAGCCCCAAACGATATGTTGCATCCGTCGACCGCATCGACCTTGATACCCTGTGGGCCGACGGCAAACGCGCCATTCTGCTCGATCGCGATAACACCCTGGTGCCGCGCGACACCGAGCAGGTTCCCGCCGCGGTTTCCGCTTGGCTCGACGCCGCCCGCGCCAAAGGCTTTAAGCTGTGCATGGTGTCTAACAACTGGCATCGCGACCAGGTCATGAGCTCGGCACGCGAGCTGGGACTCGAGGCCATTAGCCACGCCATGAAGCCGGCTCCGTTTGCCCTCAAGGCGGGTCTTAAGCGCCTCGGCGCCACGGCCGACGAGGCGGTGCTGATCGGTGATCAGCTCTACACGGACGTGTGGAGCGGCAATTTCGCCGGCGTCGATACCATCCTGGTAAAGCCGCAGGCCACTCAGGACCTGTGGTATACGCAGATCTTCCGTATCTTTGAGCGCCGGGCCCTGCGCGACCTTCCCTGCGAGGAATAGGTCTCGCTATGTCCCAGCACACCAAACACGGCTGCGACCATATCTTCTTTATCGGCTTTTTGGGCGCGGGCAAATCGACGCTTGCGCGCAACGTGGGCACTATGTTCAAACGTCGCTTTATCGATACCGACCGCCTTGTCGTGCGTCGTTGCGGTAAATCGGTGACCGAGATTTTTGAGACCGAGGGCGAGGAGCGTTTTCGCGAGCTCGAGACCTCGGCGCTCCGTTCGCTCCAAAGCGAGCGCAGCCTGCTGGTTTCTTGCGGCGGAGGTATCGTCGAGACTCCGGTGAATATTGAGCTTATGCACCAGATGGGTATCTGTGTGTATCTCGAAGGTGACTTTGAGGATTCGATTCGCCAGATTCGTCGGTCCGACACGCGTCCCGATTTCCGTTCGCCCGAGCATGCCGCGCGCCTGTTTGAGCATCGCCGTCCGCTATATCGCCAGGCCGCCGATATTACTCTTGATATTCGCAACAAGTCCTTCGAGGACGTTTCCTACCTTTGTGCCGAGATGCTTTTGGAGCGTGGGCTGCTATGATTCGCCGTCAACTGATCAATTTCCAAAACCGCAGTGTCGATGTCCGCGTCGGATTGGGCGCGTTCGAGGAGCTGTCGCGCATGTTTGCCTCGGCTGTGGGCAAGCCTAAGCGCGCGTTGGTGGTTTGGAACGGCGCCACGTCAGAGCGTTTTGGCGAGGTCGTCGAGCATGCGCTGGTTGATGCCGGTTTTGTCGTGTCGCAGCTCCCACTCGAGGTTTCGCCTGCTGGTGCCACGCTGGCCGATGCCGATACCATCTTTGGTGCCCTATCTGCCAACGGAATTACCTGTGACGATCTGGTCGTCGCCGTTGGTGATGCCGCAACCTGCTCGGTTGTTAGCTGGTGTGCTAATCAGTGGTGCGGTCGCACCGAGTGCGCCTTGCTGCCGACAACGTTCGACGCCATGCTCACGGTCGCGACGACCATGAAGCCGCTCGTCGCCTCGTCGTCGAATGCGCTTCCCGCTATCGCGTTCCGTCCCGAATCGGGCTTGGTCGTGTGTGACCTCGACCTTGTTCGCGAGGCGGACTCCGAGGATCTCAAGCTCGGCTATGTGGTGCTTGTTGGCACCATGCTTTCGAGCAGCAAGTCCCGCTGGAATCAGTTTACCGAGACTGTTCCCGAGATTCTTTCCGGCGAGGAGGTCGCGCTCGTCAATGCTGTGCAGTGGTCCCAGACCGCGCGCAAAGACGTGCTCATGGCCACGAACCCCAGTGCTCGCCATGCACTCGATTTTGGTAAGACAGGGGAGCGCACCCTTCGCGCCTGCCTGGGCGAGGCCGCGGATAACGTTCCCGCATACCAGCTCCTTTCCGAGGGCATGCGCTTTGAGGCGCGCTTAGCACATGATGCCTGCGACTTCGATATCGACAATGTGTTTGATCTCGACGATTGCCTGGAGGACTTTGGCATCGAAGAGCTTGCCTTCGACTTGGAGCCCACCGCGTTTATCGAGGAGTTCCGCAAGCAGCAGTTTGCCCGCTCAAACCGCAGCATGCTGCCGCTGCCCGCGGCGCTCGGCGCCATTCGCCTGACAAATGTCGAGGACGAGATTCTCGAACGCCATGCGCAGGCGTATCTGGCTTCTCGCAAGGAACTTTTTTAACTTTATTGACATCCATCGTCTTTCGTATCATTTTGAGGGACGGGTTTTCAATCGGTTGCGAATCGCTTGTGGTTCGGCTATTCGTTTGAAGCCCGTCCTGCTCTTTTTGAGGACAATAAGAAAGGAATCTGAATGTCTGAGTTTGCTGCCGGTCCTGCCGGTCGTATCGAGCGTGTCCGTGCCCTGATGGTCGAGCGCGGCTACGATGCTATCGTCGTGCGCGATGAGGCCAACCTCCGTTGGCTCACGGGTGTGAAGGGCGTCTTCGATTACACCTTCGAGTTTCCGCACGCCGCATTTATTACGGCCGATCAATGCCTGTTCCATACCGACTCGCGCTATCTCAACAGCTTTGAGGAGAACACGCCCGCCGGCAGCCCCTGGGTCTACGACATGGACGAGGGCACCATCCCCGGTTGGGTTGCCGACAAGATCGCGGCCAACAAGTGTCGCGTCTGCGCCGTCGAGGATGACATGCAGATTAACTTTTACCAGGGTATTCAGCGTGGTCTTGAGGATCGCTCCGTCGCCTGCATGCTGCCGCTGATGCATGACGACATTCGTAAGATGCGCGCCATCAAGGATGCCGAGGAGATCGAGCTCATGCGACACGCGCAGTCGATCACCGATGCCGCCTTCCAGCACATGCTCGGCTTTATTAAGCCCGGTATGACCGAGAAGCAGGTCCGCAACGAGCTCGAGAACTTTATGTTCGCCAACGGTGCCGACAGCTTGGCCTTTGGCTCCATCGTCGCGAGCGGTCCCAACACCGCCAACCCGCATGCCGTCCCGAGCGACCGTGTCATCGAGAAGGGCGATTTCGTCCTCATGGATTATGGCGCGGGCTACTGCGACTATCGCTCCGATATGACGCGTACCGTCGTGATGGGCGAGTCCACGCAGGAACAGCTCGACCTGTACGAGCTCGTGCGCCGCACCCACGAGGAGTGCGTCGCCGCTATCCATCCGGGCGTCGAGGGTAACGATATCTTCAAGCTTTCCAAGAAGATCATCGGTGATGCCGGTTATGGCGATTACTACAACCATGGCCTGGGCCATGGTGTCGGTATCGACATCCACGAGCTGCCCAACTTCAACCGCAGCAAGAACATCATCGAGGTCGGCTCGGTTGTCACCATGGAGCCCGGCGTCTACCTGCCCGGCGTGGGCGGCGTGCGCTTGGAGGATTACGGTGTTGTCACCGAGAACGGCTATGAGCCCTTCACCAAGACCCCGCACGACTTGCACGTCATCGACTGCTAAGCCATTCAGTTTGATTTTGGAAGCGGGGCGTCCGAAATGATTCGGGCGCCCCGCGTTCTCTTTTTATGCGCTCGCCGCAGGCGCCGCCTGCAAGTGTATAATTTCGCTCGTATGTAATTTGGACGCTTGTGCGTTCTACCCATAACAAGAAAGGTCGCTATGCCTACCATTTCTACCGCCGACTTCAAGAACGGCCTCGGTCTCCGCATTAAGGACAAGGTCTACACCATCGTCGAGTTCCAGCACGTCAAGCCGGGCAAGGGCGGTGCTTTTGTGCGCTACAAGACCCGCGATATCAAGAGCGGTCGTGTCGTCGAGAACACCTGCAACGCCGGTACCAAGTTCGAGAGCGTCATGCTCACCACCCGTGAGTTCCAGTACCTCTACAACGACGGCGCCGACTACATCTTCATGGACAACGAGTCCTACGAGCAGGTTCCCGTTCCCGAGGACATGGTGGGCGAGAACTCCAAGTGGCTGCGCGAGAACGACACCTGCCAGTTGCTCTTCGCCGACGACGAGCTCATGGGCGTGACCCCGCCGATGTTCATCGAGACCACCATCGTCCAGACCGACCCGGGCTTTAAGGGCGACACCGTTCAGGGTTCCACCAAGCCGGCCACCATCGACACCGGTGCTGTCATCCAGGTCCCGATGTACCTCAACGAGGGCGAGGTCATCAAGGTTGACACCCGCGACGGCAAGTTCGTCTCCCGCGTCTAGCAACCAACTCTTCTAGGAGGACTCATGCCCCAGGAAATCAAGATTGACGGCATCGGTATTTCGCCCGATGTTCTGACCGCCATCGTCTCGCGCGCCGTCACGGATGTCGAGGGCATCGCCTCCGTGGGCGTCAAGGACCTTGCCACCAACCTTGTCTCCATGATGCTTTCGTCCAAGGCCCCGGCTTCCGAGCCGCCGGTAGAGGCCGAGGTCATCGGCGACAAGCTCGCACTCGCCGTGCGCGTCGTGGTGTTCTTTGGCTATCCGTTCAAGAAACTCGCCGAGGCCGTTCGCTCCGCCGTGGTCGCAGCTATCGATGCCCAGGTAGGTGTCGAGGTCGAGCGCGTTGACGTTTGCATCGACGGCCTCGTTTTCCCCAAGGAGTAACCTTTGAGCCTTAAGGTTTATCGCGGGCGTACGCTTGCCCGCAGTCAGGCGCTGCAGCTGCTGTTCCAGGCCGAGGCGACGGACAGCCCGCTCGAGCGCGTCCTCGAGGGCGATTTCCTGATCTCGAAGGGTCCCCTCGACCCCTACGCTCTGGAGCTGTGCCGCGGTGCCTACGAGTATATCGACCGTATCGACTGCGCCCTGCGCTCCATCGCCAAGAACTGGGATCTTATGCGCATGCCCGGCGCCGATCGCAATCTGCTGCGTATCGCCGTCTATGAGATGCGCTTCCTCACCGACGAGGAGGTCTCGGACGCCATCGTGATCAACGAGGCTGTAGAGCTTGCCAAGGCCTATGGCACCGACCAGTCCGCGTCGTTTGTCAATGGCGTGCTGGGCAAGATCGCGCGTAGCGAGGAGCTGCCGGGCGAGGACCTGTATCAGGAGCTGCTGGCCGAGGACCGCGCCCGCGAGGAGGCCCAGGCCGCCGAGGCTGCCGCCAAGGTTGCAGCCGCTCAGGCTGCGGCCGGCGTTCTCGACGAGGGTGCCGAGGTCGCCGAGGTCGAGAACGGTACCGTCGAGGAGTAGCCATGCCAGAGGGTTCCGTCCGCAACTTCGACGAGATCTCGAACCGCTTGGACCAGATCATCGCTACCGTTCGCTCCAAGGATACGTCCTTGGAGCGTTCGCTCGATTTGTTTGACGAGGCGATCGAACTTGGCTCCCGTGCGGTCGATATGGTCGACAAGTTTGAGTTGACGCCTCGTGAGGCCGATAAGCTCGAGCAGGAATACGATGAGGATGCGGCAAACGAATCCCAGGATAGCCAGGCCGCGTCTCCGGATACGAATGGTTGATGGCATTCATGAAACGCGTGCGTCTCGATGACGAACTGATTTCACAGGGCATCTGCGCCGACCGCGCGGATGCCCTTCGCACTCTTATGGCCGGCTTGGTCTCGAGTGGCGGCGAGCGTTTGACCTCGCCGGGCCTTAAGGTGACGCCCGGTCTGCCCCTGCACGTGAAGGGCCGTATTCCCTACGTGGGGCGCGGCGGGCTCAAGCTCGAGGGCGCGCTCGATGCGTTTGGGATCGATCCCATGGGCCTTGCTTGCCTCGATGTGGGCTGCTCCACGGGCGGCTTTACCGATTGCCTGCTCAAGCGTGGCGCCGCAACGGTCGTTTCGGTCGATGTGGGTCGCGCTCAGTTTGATTGGTCGCTGCGCCAAGACGAGCGCGTGAGGCTCCATGAGCGCACCAACGTGACACAACTGCCCGAGCTTGGCTACGGCGGCGCTATCGACTTGGCTGTCTGCGATGTGTCGTTTACGAGTATCGCGCATATCATCGACGCCGTGTTGGCGTGCCTGAAGCCTTTGGGTTCGTTCTGCACGCTCGTAAAGCCGCAGTTTGAGGCGCCGGCTGCGCTGGTGGGCGAGGGCGGTATCGTGACCGACCCCTCCGTCCGCCGCGATACGCTTGTGGCGGCGATTGAGCTCTTTGCCGCCAAGGGCCTGTTTCCGCTCGACGTGTGCGTGTCGCCCATCCATGGCGCCAAGGGCAACGTCGAGTTTTTCCTGTACGGCACGAGGTTTGCCTCTGGCGAGCGTGCCGACGATGAGCTGCAATCACAGGTAACGGCTTTGAGCGAGAAAGCTGCAACGCTATGAAGGTCTTTCTGGTTCCCAATTACTACAAGCAAGAGGCTGTCGAGAGCGGCCTGATGCTCGAGCTTTGGCTTTCGCGCCAAGGCTACGAGGTCGCATGGGCTGCCGATCAGCGTTCCAAGATCCAGCGTGCGCCCGATGTTGACGATGCCGACCTGGTCATTACGCTCGGCGGCGACGGCACGCTGCTGCGTGCCGCCCGCATTCTCAACTACCGCGAGATCCCCATTCTGGGCCTTTCCTATGGTCATTTGGGTTTTTTGACGGCTGCGAGCCCCGAGGATCGCGATATTTTGCGGGTCGTGAGCGATGCCCTTTCCGGTGAGCTCCATGTGAGTCGCCGCGCCACCCTCGCCGCGGATATCGTTTCGGTGCGCGAAGATGGCACGAAGGATGTCGTGCGCACGTTTGCCCTTAACGATATGGCGCTTACGCGCGGGCCCCTGTCCGATATGGTTGAGTTCGACATCACGGTGTCTGGCCATCATATCGACCGCCTGCGCGGTGACGGCGTCGTCGTTTCGACAGCGACCGGTTCCACCGGCTACGCGCTTTCCGCAGGCGGCCCCATCGTCAGTCCCGATTACACGGGCATGGTTTGCGTGCCCATCGCCCCACATACCATTCAGGCTCGCGCCTTTTTGACCTCGCCAAGCGATGTCGTCGAGATCTTTATGTCCGATGACCGCCCGAGCGTGCCTGCGATCGCCATCGATGGACAGTTTATTACCTGCGATGGCACGGTCGAGAGCGTGGCCGTGCGTCGCGGTCCCGGCGATGTTCTGCTGCTGGATTACGGCCCCGAGAGCTTCTATAACTCGGTGAGCCGCGTGTTCTACGGAGTGCGTCATGATCGATGAGCTGCAGGTTTCCAACATTGCCCTCATTCGCGAGGCGACGTTGGTTCCGAGCGCGGGCTTAACGGTTCTGACCGGCGAGACCGGCGCCGGTAAGACTGCGTTGCTCTCGGCACTTAAGCTCATTCTGGGCGAGCGCGCGGATTCGTCGACGGTGCGCGAGGGCGAGACGCTTGCCAACGTCGAGGCGCGCCTGTTTGACGGCCCGCACGACACGGAGGGCTTCACCGTGCAGCGCAGCCTTTCTGCCGAGGGCCGTAGCCGCGTAAAAATTGACGGCCGCATCGCCAGCGTGCGTGAGCTTTCGGAGCGCGTCGGCGTGATGATGGATCTTTGCGGCCAGCACGAGCACCAGCGCCTGCTCGACCCTGCGCATCATGTTGCCATGGTCGATGCATGGGCGGGGCGCCCGGCGCTCGAGGCGCTCGATCGCTATCGTGCTTGCCTTAAGGCATCTCGCGCGGCTGCCAAAGAGGTCCGTCGCGTCGAAGAGGCCTCGCGTGCGCAGGGGAGTCGTGTCGAGGAAGCGCGCTTCGCTCTGGAGCGCATCGCCGAGGTCGACCCCAAGCCGGGTGAGTATGAGGAGCTCGAGGAACTGCTGCCACGCTCCGAGCATGCCGAGGTGCTGGTGGCAACGGCCAACGATGCCCATGCGTCGCTTGCTGCCGAAGGGGGAGCACTCGATGCCGTGAACAGTGCCGTCGCGGAGCTTTCGCGCATGGCTACTGTCGATCGCAAGCTGGGTGTTATCGCCGATGCGCTTTCGGATGCCTGCATCTCGCTCGAGGATTGTGCCAACGAGCTGCGCGCCTATCGCGATGGGGTTGCCTTCGATCCGCGCGAGTTGGCTCGTATGCGCGAGCGGTATTCCGATCTTAAGGGACTTTTGCGTCAGTGGGGTCCCACCATGGACGACGTGTTTGCCATGCGCGATAGCTCGCGAGAGCTGTTGTCGCTGGTAGACGATGGTGATGAGCGGATTAAGAAGGCGCGCGAAGCGCTTGGCGCGGCAGAGCGCGAACTGTTCGCCGCCGCCAAGGCACTTAAGCGTGCACGCAATACGGCAGCCCCGCACTTTTGCCACGCGGTTGGCCGTCAGATGGCGCGCCTGGAGATGGGCGGCGCCGAGCTCGTTTGGGACTCGCGCGATCTTCCGCGCGCCGAGTGGACGCCGGCGGGTCCTTCGAGCTACGAGCTTTTGTATCGTAGCGGTGCCGGATTGACGCCGCGCCCCCTGCGCCGCATTGCTTCCGGTGGCGAGCTGAGCCGTGTCATGTTGGCGAGCAAGGTTGTTTTGGGTAACGCGGACGGCGTGGATACGTTGGTGTTCGACGAGGTCGATGCCGGTGTTGGCGGCTCTACTGCACGCGCCCTTGCGAGCGTTCTGGCAGATCTTGCCGCAACGCATCAGGTGATTGTCGTAACGCACCTGGCGCAGGTCGCCGTCATGGCCGACAAACATTACGTGGTGAGCAAAGAGCCCGGCGACGTTCCCCAAACCCATCTGGATGAGGTGACCGGGGACGCCCGTACCGCAGAGATCGCCCGTATGCTGAGCGGCGATCAATCGGAGGCAAGCTTGGCGCACGCTAAGCAGCTGCTCGAGGAAGCGCGTGCTTAGGCCGAGCCGTTACATGTATGTTCGACCCGGCCGCCACGAAACCGGCCCATCTACTACGTTTAATAGGCTATCGGCAACCACGCCTTGAATTGCAAATAGAAAACCGCAGGTAGAACGCCTGCGGTATTTCTATTTTCGGTATGTGGTTGGGCCATACTGATAAAACGTAGTAGATGGGCCGGTTTCGTGGCGAGTGGCGTTTGTCGGCTCGCCAAAATTTCTATTCCACGACCTTATCCGGCTGGATAAGCTCCTCGTAGTAGCTAATGTGCTCTCGGGCGTCCTCGATTTCGGGCAGCAGGAAGTTGTAGATAACCTCGATGATCATCGTGGCGCTGATCTTGGAGAACGCAAAGTCGCCCGTGGTGAGCAGCGCCTCGTGGTTCACGGTATTAAAGGTGTAGTCGGCTAGGCGAGCAAGCGGAGACTTGCTGTCGCTGCTGATGACGACTACGGTGGCACCACAGCCTCGAGCCGCTTTTGCCATGCGATTCAGTCGACGCGACTTGCCAGAGTTCGAGATCAGCACGATAACGTCGCCGGGGCGCAACGTGAGCGCAAAGCCGATTGATGTCTCGCTGATGGTGCTTGACATACAGCGAAGGCCCAGTTGCGAAAACTTAAACGTCGCGTCAAGCGCAACGGCGTTGGTATTACCTACGGCTGCAAACTCGATAGCCCCTGCGTTCTTAAACGCGTGCACGACGGCTGCCAGTGTATCGTGATCAATGCCATCGATGGTCGCATTGAGTTCACTGACCTTTGCGGCGAGGATGTTTTTGAGGCTCTGCTCCATATTATCGAGCGAGACCTCGTCTGTCAGGCCCTCGTTGCGCTGGCTCTCCAGGTCGCGCGCCAGCGAAAACTGAAAGCTGCGAAAGCTTCCAAAGCCCAGCTTGCGGCAGAAGCGCGAGACGGTGGCCTCGGAGGTTGCGGCGGCGCGCGAGAGTTGCGCGGCTGTTAGGAGCGGTGCCTCGGACTGGTGCTCTAGGATATAGTCGACAATGCGTTGCTCGGACTCGCTGTATCCCTTGTGCGTGCTAATAAGGGAGAGTGCGCTCTTGCTGCTA
Source organism: Collinsella sp. LCP21S3_A9 (assembly GCF_052118785.1). Taxonomy (NCBI): domain Bacteria; kingdom Bacillati; phylum Actinomycetota; class Coriobacteriia; order Coriobacteriales; family Coriobacteriaceae; genus Collinsella; species Collinsella sp. LCP21S3_A9. The sequence continues at coordinate 24,644 of NZ_JBQKGN010000015.1, forward strand.
TAGGACATGGATGACTCCTGGTTGGCATTAAAACCTGTCTTGTTGTGTGCCGCTCTAGTATACGGGGATTTCAATTACAAGATACACCTTGCTGTTTCAATAGTTGATGGTAAACTTTCATCGACCGTTTACGGTTGTGAAAGAACCTTTCACCGGAGAAATAGGCTGGATTGCTTCTCATATAAGCGGTGGCTTGGTATCTTTCAGGAGTGGAAAAACGCGCACCGTAGCGCGTGTAGGGGAGCGCCCGCGGGCGCAGTACTCAAGAAGGAGGGACACATGGCTAAGTTTGACATCATCGCCGCCACCGGTTGCCCGACCGGCATCGCGCACACCTTCATGGCGAAGGAGGCGCTGGAGAAGGCAGCTGCCGAGCGCGGTCTGACCATTAAGGTCGAGACTCATGGCCAGGTCGGTGTCGAGAACGAACTCACGAAGGGTGAGATCGCCGGTGCCAAGGCTGTCGTCGTCGCAGCCGATAAGGATGTCCAGGCGGAGCGTTTCGCCGGTAAGCCCATGGTTTCCGTCGGTGTTTCCAAGGCCCTGTCCGTCGAGGCTGCCGGCAAGCTGATCGACCGTGCTCTCGCCGCCAAGGGCGACGACACGGTTGCGGCTGCTGCCGATGTCGAGGATGAGGTCGAGGAGAAGGAGTCCATCGGTCACATCATCTATAAGCACCTCATGAACGGCGTCAGCCACATGCTGGTCTTCGTCGTTGCCGGTGGTGTTCTGACCGCCGTTTCGTTCCTGTGGGGCATCACGTCCTTCGACTCGACGGCTGCCGACTACAACAGCTTTGCCGCTATGCTCAAGATCATCGGCGGCATCGCCATGAACCTCATGGTTCCCGTGCTTTCCGCCTATATCGCCGAGTCCATCGGCAAGCGCCCGGCGCTCGTTCCCGGCTTTGTTGCCGGTATGATCGCCATCCAGGGCCTGCCCGTTAATGCCGAGACCGGCATGATCGATGCCGGCGGTGCCGGCGTGGGCTTTGGCTTCCTGGGCGGCATCGTCGGCGGCTTCCTCTCTGGCTATGTCATCCTGCTGCTCGAGAAGGTTTTTGCCAAGCTGCCCAAGAACCTGGACGGCCTCAAGGCTATCTTCCTGTACCCGCTGTTCTCGACCGCCATCGTCGGCCTGGTCATGCTCGGCATCTCCGGCCCCATGGCTGCCATTAACACCGCCATGATGGACTTCCTCAAGGGTCTGTCTGCCTCTGGCGCTGTTGTCCTGGGTCTTGCCATTGGCTGCATGTGCGCCTTTGATATGGGCGGCCCGGTCAACAAGGCTGCTTACGTCACCGGTACCGCTATGCTCACCGAGGCCCTGGCTGCCGGTGTCGGCACCGACACTTATAACTTCGGTACCAACTTCATGGCTGCCGTCTCCGCCGCCTGCATCGTTCCGCCGCTGATCACCACCTTTGCCGTTATCGTCGGCAAGAAGTACTTCAGCCAGGAGGATCATGACGCCGGTATCGTCAACCTCATCCTTGGTTGCACCCACATCACCGAGGGCGCCATTCCGTTCATGACCAAGAACATCTGGCCCGTCATGCCCATCATGATGCTCGGTTCCTCCATCGCCTCGATCCTGACCATTATGTTCAACGTCCACGATCCGGCGCCTCACGGTGGTTTCCTGGTCCTGCCCGTTGTCGAGAACGGTCCGCTGTGGGTCCTCGCGATCCTCATCGGCGCCGTGGTCGGTGGCATCCTGTTCGTTGCTTTCAAGAAGTATGACTTCGAGAAGAATCAGAAGGCCGCTCCCGCCGCTGCCGCTAAGCCGGTCGAGGCTCCCAAGGCCGCTGCCGTCGAGGCCCCCAAGGCTGAGGCTTCCGACTTCGTGAAGGTCGAGAACGTTTTTGTCGCCGAGGATTTTGCTTCTCGTGACGAGGCCCTGAGCTTTGTCTCCAACCAGGCTGTCAAGGCCGGTATCGCTGACGACGCCGACGCCGTAATGAACGCCTTCCTGGCCCGCGAGGCCGAGGGCACCACGGGCATGATGGAGGGCTTCGCTATTCCGCATGCCAAGTCTGATGCCATTACCGAGGCCGCCGTCATCGTCGTCAAGGACGACTCTGGCGTGACCGGTTGGGACACCATGGACGGCGCTCCCGTCAACGTGGCTATTGCCCTGCTCATCCCCGGTGCCCAGGCCGGCACCACGCACCTCAAGATCCTGTCCAAGGTCGCCGAGGCGCTCATGGACGAGGGCTTCCGTGCCACCGTTAAGGGTTCTACCGACGCTGCCGAGATCGCTAAGACGATCAACGCCCGTCTGGTCTAATCCCGCAGCTTGCGAATAACATCGCCCCCTGTATATAAGGCGGAGACTCCATCAGGGGTCCCCGCCTTTTTCAAGTAACCCGGTACTGAGGGACGTTTCCTTTCTGCCGACAGTTAGGGATACTCCTCAGTTCACAAGAGGGCATAGATAGCCCCATCAACCAGATCAACCAGGCGAACAAATTATCAGCCAAAATTTCGTTCGCACGATATTGCTCTGGACCGACTGAGTTTCCGCAGCTCGTCTGCCGGGCGGGGCGGTTAAGTTTGTCGCGAGTTCCGCACGCAAAGGAAAGCACTTAATGTGCTTTCCGTCTTGCGCAGGACTGTAGAGCAGCAAACTTAACCGCCCCGCCCGGCAGACGAGCGTGCAGGAACGACATCTGTCCAACAATTCGTGCGAAACATAATGAAAAACCGTTTGATGTGAGTTAATATAATCCACGTCGTGAATATGGCTCCTGTCGCATTGCTGATAGGGGTTAAACACAAAAAAGGAGTCAATTATGGTTTCTGAGAAGGCTACCCTCGTTAATCCTCAGGGTCTTCACATGCGTCCGGCTGGCCTCTTCGCCTCCACCATGGGCAAGTACGCCTGCGACGTGACGGTCGTCACCCCCGAGAAGGAGGTCAACGGCAAGTCCCCGATGGCCCTCATGGCTGCCGGCATCCCCTGCGGTACCGAGGTCGAGGTCAAGTGCGACGGCGCTGACGAGGCCGAGGCTCTGGCTGCTGCCATCGAGCTCATCAAGAGCGGTCTTGGCGAGTAGAACTCAAACGGGTCGCATGTTGAACAACTAAGTTCATATTTGGGGGCGCAGTGACCTGTTTAAAGGGAACTGCGCTCTTTTGTCATGGATATGGCAAAACGCTTTATCACATGACACGGAGAGAGGAATAGGAATGTATCAGGGAGTCAACGCTTCCGAGGGCATCGGTATCGGCACCGTCATGGTTGCCGTCGAACCCGACTTGACGTTTGAGCCGCACGAGGTTGCTGATTCGGCAGCAGAGAAGGAGCGCTATCAGACCGCCCTTTCGGTCTTCTGCGAGAAGACCCAGGCTCAGGCCGACCACATGAAGGAGACGGTGGGCGAGGCCGAGGCCGAAATCATGAGCGGACACATCGTCCTGGCTCAGGACCCGGGCATGACCGACGCCATCAACGCCGCCATTGACGGCGGCACCTGCGCCGAGCAGGCGCTCATGGACACCTCGACCATGTTTGAGAACATGTTCCTGTCCATGGACGATGAGATGTTCCGCCTGCGCGCGGCAGACATCGCCGACATCCGCACCGGTATTCTGGCCGAGCTTTTGGGCAAGGAGGTCGTCGATCTCTCCGTCCTGCCCGAAAACACTGTCGTTGTCGTGCACGACCTTACGCCGTCCATGACCGCCACGATCGATAAGGCTCACGTTGCCGGTATCGTCACCGAGACCGGTGGCCGCACGTCGCACTCCGCGATCATCGCCCGCGCCCTCGAGATTCCGGCTGTCCTTTCGGTTGCCAACAGCTGCACCGCGCTGCGCAACGGCATGACCGTTGTCGTCGACGGTGGCAAGGGTATCGTCGAGGCCGATCCCGACGAGGAGACGCTTGCCGCCTACACCGCCAAGGCCGAGGCTTTCGCTGCCGAGAAGGCAGCCCTCGAGGCTTTCCGTGGCAAGCCGTCCGTGACTGCCGATGGCATCAAGAAGATCATTGCCTGCAACATCGGTAACCCCGATGACGTGCCCAACGCGCTCGATCACGATGCCGAGGCCATTGGCCTGTTCCGCTCCGAGTTCCTGTTCATGGATTCCGCCGAGCTTCCTTCCGAGGAGGAGCAGTTCAACGCCTATCGTAAGGTTGCCAGCGCGCTCAATGGCGCTCCGGTCATCATCCGCACGCTCGACGTGGGTGGCGACAAAGAGATCCCGTACCTGCACATGGTCAAGGAAGAGAACCCCTTCATGGGCTTCCGTGCCGTGCGTTACTGCCTGGCCAACCCCGACCAGTACAAGGTACAGCTCCGCGCTCTGCTGCGCGCCAGCGCCTTCGGTGATGTCAAGATCATGATCCCGCTCGTCACTTGCGTCGAGGAGGTCTTGGCCGTTAAGGAGCTCGTCGAGGAGTGCAAGTCCGAGCTGACCGAAGAGGGCCGCAAGTTTAACGAGAACATCGAGGTCGGCATTATGGTCGAGACGCCTGCCGCATCGCTGATCGCTGACCGCCTGGCCGAGGTCGCCGACTTCTTCTCGATCGGCACCAACGACCTGATCGGCTACACCATGTGTGCCGACCGTGGTAACGACACCATTTCTAACCTGTACCAGGTGTACTATCCCGCCGTGCTTCGCTCGCTCAAGAACATCATCGAGAGCGGCGTCAAGGCTGGCATCATGGTCGGTATGTGCGGCGAGGCCGCTGCCGATCCGCTGCTTGAGCCGCTGCTGATCAGCTGGGGCCTCGAGGAGTTCTCGATGAGCGCTCCGTCTATCCTTCGCGCCCGCAAGACCATCAGCCAGTGGACCAAGGCCGAGTGCGACGACCTCGCCGAGAAGGCGCTCGCCTGCAACACTGCCGAAGAGGTCAAGGCGCTGCTTGAGGCTGCCGCTCGCTAATTTGGTATCAGAGGTAACCGCGTGGTTGGAATGGGCTGGCCGCGCGGCCCTCAAATATACAGGGGGTACTGTAAATGTTCTACACGCTAACCGCTAACCCGGCTGTCGACATGACGGTTTCGAGCTCTCCGCTCGAGCCCGACGAGAACGTCCGCACCGGCTCGGCCAGCTACACGGCTAACGGCAAGGGCCTCGACGTGTCCTTCGCCTTTAAGAAGATGGGCGTCGACACCGTCGCGCTCGGCTTCTTCGCCGGCTTCACGGGCAAGTTCATCGTCGAGGAGGTCATGAACCTGGGTTGCCTGTGCCGCCCGGTTTGGACCGACGGCATCACGCGTATCAACACCTATGTCAACGATGGCCAGCACGAGTACGGCATCCTTAACCCCGGCGCCCCGATTACGCCGGAGCACCAGAAGGAGCTCTACAACATCCTGGACACCGCGGGCGATCTTGAGTGCCTGATCGTCTCCGGCTCCGTGCCTCCCAAAGCTACGCCCGACTTCCTGGCTCAGGTCATGGATCACGCTCAGGCTCGTGGCGCCGACGTCGTCCTGGACCTGTCTTCCGACAAGCTCAAGGAGCTCGCTCACAAGAAGCCGCTGCTCATCAAGCCGAACCATCACGAGATGAAGGCCATCTTTGGCGTGCCGGTCGACACCGACGACGAGGTCCGCGTTGCTATGAAGATGGCTCACGATGCCGGCGTCCAGAACGTGCTGCTCACCCGTGGTAGCCGCGGCGACGCTTACTTCTCCAACGGCGAGGACATCTGGTACGCTAAGCGTGAGTTCAACATCAAGCTGGTTTCTTCCGTCTGCGCCGGCGACTGCACGCTCGCTGCGTTCCTGCACAAGTGGTACAGGGATCGCGACAACGTCGAGGAGGCCATGAAGCTCGCTATGGCCACCGGCGCCAATGTTGCCGAGTCCGTGGGCATCGGCGACTTCGGTCACGTCGATGAGTATAGTAAGCGCGTTGCTGTCCGCAAGCTCGATCGCAAGTAAGCGAAACGCTACATATTCTTGACTATATGGCGCCCCGGTTTAGGCTGGGGCGCTTATTTGTAAATTGCAAATGAGCTTCAGGGCAACCATTCCTGATATTTTTGCCCCGCCTTGCTGCTTTTCTGTCGACCTGCACGCGTTCTACACCGTTCGCCGAGTTGCTATGGTCTTTTCACAAGGTGTGGAATATACTTTCATTATCACGTTGCTTTGTGAAAGGAATATTCATGATTTACACGCTCACTGCAAATCCCGCCATTGATTACAACATTTCCTGCGACGGACTTTCCGCCAACACCGTCACCCGCACGCGCAACGCGGTCTATACGCCCAATGGCAAGGGTCTCAACGTCTCGTTCACCCTCGATCACTACGGTGTCGACACCACGATCCTGGGCTTTTTTGCCGGCTTCTCAGGCGAGTATATCGTCAAGGGCGCCGAGGCCCTGGGTGTGCCCGTCAAGCCCGTGTGGACTGACGGCATCACGCGCGTCAACGTTTTCCTCAACGCCGGTCCCGATACCGAGTACAACATGGTCAATGCAGGCGCTGCCATCAATGCTGCCAACGAGCAGGAGATGTTTGAGCTCATCGAATCGCTCGACGACATGACCTGCCTGGTCATTAGCGGCTCGCTGCCCCCCAACACCTCCGAGGGTTTCCTGGCCGAGGTTCTTCGCCGTGTTAAGGCAAAGGGTGCCGAGTTCGTGCTCGATATTTCGAGCCATCAGCTGGCCGATCTCATTGCCATGGAGCCGTTGCTCATTAAGCCCAACGACGACGAGCTGCTCGACATCTTTGGCATTAAGGTGAGCGGTGGCGACGACGAGTCCGTTAAGGGCGCTATGGCTGAGCTGCACGCCAAGGGCGCAAAGAATGTGCTGCTGACCCTTGGTGGCGACGGCGCGTACTTCTCCAACGGCGAGCACATTTGGTTTGCCAAGCGCACCTTTGAGGTCAAGCTGCTCTCGACGGTCTGCGCCGGCGATTCCTCTCTTGCCGCCTTCCTGTCCGTGTGGCATGATGCCCCCGAGTGCGTCGAGGACGCCCTGCGCCTCTCGATGGCAACTGGTGCCAACGTGGTCGAGTGCCCTGGTTTGGGCGATTTTGCCAAGGTGGACGAATATAAGAAGCACATCGACGTTCGCCAGGTCTGCTAACCGTTTAGACACATCGTTGCCGAACACCCGCTTTGGATCTCCGAGGCGGGTGTTTTTATCTGTTGGCCGCATGGGCTCTGCTGTCTCGTTCGCGCGAATCGACGATGTGATTTCATGTGCGCTCACGCTTGTTTCTTGCTAGACTGCTTGAGAACCATCGTTTAACGCTTGCAAGCGTAGGAGGCCATAGGTATGTGTAATGTTTCGCTCAACGGTACGCAGCCCACAGATGCCTCCCTGCGTGTGCTACGTGCGCTTGAGGACGCCGGTCTCGAGGCCTGGTTCGTAGGCGGTTGGGTGCGTGACGCCCTGATGGGACGCCCCAGCCACGATGTTGACATGTGCTGTAGCGGCCTGTGGCAAGAGTCCAAGGCGGCGCTCGAGGCAGCCGGCATTGCGGTAGTTGAGTCGGGCATAAAATTTGGCGGCATTACCGCCCTTTGTGACGATGAGCGTATTGAGGTCACGACGTATCGCCTGGACGGTTTTTACACCGATGGTCGCCATCCCCAGAGTGTAGAGCGTGCGGCGTCGCTTGAGGACGATCTGGCACGTCGTGACTTTACCGTTAACGCCATGGCTTGGCATCCCCAGCGCGGTCTTGTCGACCGTTATGATGGCCAGGGCGACCTGGAGCGTAAGCTGATTCGTGCCGTCGGAGATCCCAAGCGTCGCTTTAACGAGGATGCGCTTCGCATGCTGCGCGCCGTGCGTTTTGCCTGCCGTCTGGATTTTATGATCGAGCCTAAGACCAAACAGGCGCTTGCCGAGTGCTCGCCGCTGCTCGATGTCGTGGCACGCGAACGCGTGGGCATTGAGCTCGAGGGGATTCTATCGACCGGTCACGGGGGAGACGCGATGCTACGCTACCCCGAGCTTGTTTGCGCCGCCGTGCCCGAGCTTTCGCCGGCTCGTGGGTTTGACCAGCGCAGCGTCTACCACGCCTTTAATGTCTACGAACATATCGCTCGCGTTTTGACGGTAGCGGGGGAGCTGGCGCTGTGTGACGGCGTGGCGCCTTCGTCGAGCTTAATGTGGGCAGCGTTTTTGCACGATGTCTCCAAGCCCGATTGCTTTACGGTCGATCATGCGGGCAGCGGCCACTTTTACGGTCATCCTGAGCTTGGTGCCAAGAAAGCTCGCGCTATTATGGATCGCTTGGCGCTTTCGCACGATTTGGTTCGCGACGTGTGTCTGCTTATCAGGTATCACGATAAGCCGTTGCGCCCCGAGCGCTCCTGTTTGCTCAATATGATGCGCTCGCTTTCGGGTGAGGGCGTCGACACGCCGCGTTTGATTGACGAGCTTATGGACCTTAAGCGTGCCGATACGCTGGGTAAGGCACCGTCGTGCTTCTATTACGTCGAGACGATCGAGGAGATGCGTTCGCTCGCCCACGAACTGTTGGAAGCGGGGGAGCCCTATACGCTTAAGATGCTTGGCATCAACGGAGGGGACCTGATTCGCGCCGGCGTCAAACCGGGGCCTGAGCTGGGACAGCTTCTCAACGTCGCCCTCGACGCCGTGATCGAGAATAACGTTCCCAATACCCGCGAAGCCCTTCTGGCCCACCTCAACCTGGGGTAGCTCTTTTGGGACGGGGCTTTTTTAGCTACCCCGCTGTCAATAGGACGAACAATAGTGATTCTGGCAGGGGTAGCTAAAAAAGCCCCGTCCCAAAAGAGCTACCAGGTTGACCTGTGTATTCCATAACCTCACGACAAAATTTGGCCAATTTGGAATTTCTTCTTGCGCTCGCGTTTTTTGTCCCGTAATATATGTCCTCGCAGCACGGCAGTGCAGGTGTCATGTGGCCCGTTCGTCTAGCGGTTTAGGACGCCGCCCTCTCAAGGCGGAGATCACCAGTTCGAATCTGGTACGGGCTACCACTTCTTTTCTGCTGAGGCTTATGGCCCGTTCGTCTAGCGGTTTAGGACGCCGCCCTCTCAAGGCGGAGATCACCAGTTCGAATCTGGTACGGGCTACCAAGTATTGGATACCCGACCTTCTTTTCGAAGGGCGGGTTTTTTATTACCTGCGGGCTTGTCTGTTAATCCCATTTGCCCCATAGCTTTACGTTTTGCTTATCTCCCAGACGGGTACAATAGGCCAGATACATTGACGGTCAGAAGGAGCCTCATGACGGAGTCCTCTCAGCATACCCCAAAGCCTCAAGTCGATGTTTCGGGCGGCGATGACAACAAGAGCGCACGTCGTGGTGCCATCTTTATTGGCATTGTGCTGGCGGGCTATATCGTCTATTTGGTCGTGACCGGTCAGATGGGTCAGTTCTGGGCCGCCATGGCTAGCGTTCAGGCGCCGTGGCTCGCTGCCGCGTGCTTCTGCATGTTCCTATACTTGTTTTTTGGCATCGTGGCGTACGCGATTGCCGTATGGCTCGATCCCAATTCGCCTGTCGGCATCCGCGACCTCATTTCGGTCGAGGCGAGCGGCATCTTCTTTGGCAATCTGACGCCCATGATGATGGGCTCCACGCCTGCCCAGATTTATCGCCTGACCAAAGCCGGCCAAAATGTGGGCGAAGCGGGTGCCACGCAGTTCACCCGCTTTATCGTGTACCAGTTTGGTTTGGTGGCATGGGGTGCCATTCTGCTGCTCGCCCGCATGCCGTTTTTCGCCGAGCGCTATGGCGACATGACGCTGCTTTGCGTCTTTAGTTTTGGCGGCCACTGCTGCATTCTTCTCGGAATCTTTGCCGTGGCGTTGATGCCCAAGACCGTCACGCGCGTCGCACATTGTATTATCAATTGGCTCGAGCGCATGGGTGTTTCCGCTACTAAGATCGAGGGCTGGCGTACCTTTGTCGATGGCGAGATCTACTCGTTCTCCGAGAAATTCAAACTCTCTGCCGGCCATTTTTCGTCCATGCTGCTCACGGTCGTCATCACCATGTTGCAGCTGGCGTTTTTCTACCTGGTTCCGTATTTTTTGATGCTTGCCTTTGGTCAGTACGACGTTGACTTTTTCTCGGTCATGGCGGCGAGTGCTTTTGTACAGCTGTTGAGTTCCGCCGTCCCGCTGCCTGGCGGCACCGGTGGTGCCGAGGGCGGCTTCGCGCTGTTCCTGGGTCACTTTTTTGGCACGGCAGCGGCTGCCGGCTATCTGCTTTGGCGTTTGATTACCTTTATCGCGCCGACCATTTTGGCCGCCCCTCTTTTGGGCCTTAAGAGCGCTCATAACGAGAGTATCCATGCGCGCTGGGACCGTATGATGTGCAAGCTCGGGCGCACTCCTCAGAAGCCTTCTACGTCCGCTAAGGCACATCCAACCTCTCAGGTTACCGTGGACCCCAATCAGCATGCTCAAAAGACTGCTGTGGCCTCTAAACCGGCACGGAAGACCTATGTTCGTCAGACTGGCGACGGTATCCGCGTTTCCCCTGCGGCGCTCAATAAAAAGAAGCGGCCCTAGAGCCCAGTTGGTGAGTCGTGCGTTCTTAATGATGCTCGTCATCGCGATGTTAGATATAGGATAATCCTCTTACGTTGATTATCTCCCACTTGTACAGGAGCTATAGGTGGGCAGTTGACATGAAGGGGACACGTCTATGGCCACCACTAAACCGCGCCTTGACCGCCGCATCGTTCGCAGTCGCAATGCGATTCTTTCGGCATTCGAGCGACTGCTGATGGAAAAGCCCCTCGCCGATATTACGGTGAGCGCCATCGCGCGCGAGGCAAATGTCGACCGTAAGACCTTCTACGTGCACTTTGGCACGGTGGACGGCTTGCTCGATGCCATTGCCGTGGATGTGGTCGAGATGATTGTCGACTCAGTCGAGAAGACGCTTTCCTCTATGGGCGGTAACACCAACGAGCGAGCACTCGGAGCGGCGGCGACCTTCTTCAAAACCGTTAACGAGGCGCTGTGCAACAATTTGGTGCTCAATCGCCAGCTGATTGAAAACATTCCGCTCGACGACTTTATGGCTCGTCTTCGTGCGCCGCTCGAACATGAGATTGCCGAGCGCGGTCTGCTGCCCCAAGGTCTTAAGGACGAGATGTTCGATTACTACCTGGCGTTTTTGCTGTCCGGTATTATCGGTATCTATCGCACGTGGGCATTATCCGACGGCTCGGTTCCCATCGAGCGCGTCTCGGCGGTCGCCAACGACCTGACCCTGAACGGCCTTTCGAGCCTAGAGACCCGTTTGTAGTAGCAATAAAACAGAGATTGAAAAAATACGTATGAATAATATCGTTTCCTTGTTTATGTTTAGTCGTTGTGATTATGAGAAAGTAAAACAGAATGCATGGGAAGAAAACTGGAAAGCCATGCGGCTGTATTCTGTTGTGGCGCTTGTTGCCTTTGGAGTCATAACGCTGCTGAGTGCGGTTTCCCTGAGTATCGGAAATTATAAATGGGTGTATCTGGCCTATACGTTCCTTTCTTTGCTCTATTTTTGCATTTCTCGTTGTCAACTTAGAAGCTTCTTGGGGAAAGAGCTGGTTATATACAGCTTTTTTGCCGCGCTGCTGCTGTTCGGCATTATTACGGGAACGGTAATTACGCCGGAGGAGCTCACGGTCAACTACATTGTGTTCATGATGGTAGCGCCGCTGCTGTTTACCGCTAGAGCGGCGGTCATGAACGGGCTGATTCTGAGCAGCATGCTGCTCTATATCGGACTTGCTTTCTTTGCGCAGCATAACCCAATTTTATCCAAAAACCTCGTGAATGTTATTTTGTACGGGGTGCTGAGTATGTTTCTGACTGCCACGATGATGCGAAGCAAGCTCCAGAGAATTCTGTACCATAAGGAAATGGAAGCGTTGGAAGTCGGCAAGCGCGAATCGCAGGAACGACTCCTGAATTACGAGAGATTTCTCACGGACATGGTTCGGTATGCCGCTTCAGAAGCAACTCCGGACAAAGTACTGAATCAACTGGTGGAGTATATCGGACAGCGTGTGACCGCCGATCGAGCGTACATCTTTGAACAGAATGACCGCGGAACGTTTGACAACACCTACGAGTGGTGCAAAGCGGGCGTACCCAAAGAAAAAGATAACCTGCAGGATGTGCCGTATGAAGGCATCATTGAAACATGGTTTGCACAATATCAAGAATCCAACAATGCCATCATCCATGACATTGAAGAATGCAAAAAAACAAGCGAAGCCATCTATGAACGGCTGAAACCTCAGGGTGTCAATACCCTTGTGACAGGGCCAATCAAAATCAACGGCAAGATGGTCGGATTCTACGGTGTGGACAATCCTCCCAAAGAGAAACTGCATGAGATCTCGAATGAGATGGATATGATCGAGTTTATGGTCTCTTTTATGATAAGACTGCGCGATAATGCGAATGCACTGGAGCACAGTGCGTTATATGACCAGCTCACAGATTGTAAAAACAGAAAAGCACTGGATTGGGCGTACACAGAAAAGCTGGAGAAGTACTTTCCCCTGGCGGTTGTCATGTGCGACCTAAATGGCCTAAAGGAAATAAATGACCAAAAGGGACATGACGCCGGTGATAAAGCCATTGTGCAGACCGCACAGACGCTGAAATCTGTGTTCGGAAAGCGTCATGTGTATCGGCTTGGCGGAGATGAGTTCATTGCGGTTCTGCCAAACATCACACATCCGGCGTTTCAGAAACTACTGGAAACGGCAAAAAGCCAACTGGGGGCTACCGCGTCCCTCGGTACGACGATAAGCGGCACAAAGGACACGGATTTTGAGTCGCTTCTGAAAGCCGCAGATGCGCAAATGTATGAAAACAAGAAGCAATACTACATCTCGGCAGGGAATGATCGGAGAAGGCACAGCTTGTGAGAGGGAAAAGCTGCGCATATAAACGTAAAACTGCACGGTATTTCACGACTTTGACCGCACAGGGCAGCACGGTTCGTGATGTCGCTTTCAAGCAGATGGATGTTGCATTTAATCAGTCTGAAAATGCCCAGACGAGCATTTCGCCTGGGCAAGTAGTGCTCCGCCTTTCTTTAATCCTATTTTTCTCCGGTTGTTGTTTCGGTAAAATATGAGTTCTAGGACACTATTACCGAAAGTAGGTTGGGATGAGGCAGATTAAGCGTGCTGTGGCTTTTGCCCTCACCTTTATCATGTGCGTCGAGGCCCTTTTGGGTAACGGCGTTGCCAGCGCGGTTGCTCTTACGCTTGAGGACGCCCAGTCGTGGCAGGACATTGTCCAACCGTTTGCCGAGACCGATGCGGCGGAGGAGTCGGATGACAAGACCGGCTCGGACGCCGCATCGGGCGTCTCGTCGAGCGATAGTTCGGGTGAGGCTAGCGCGAGTGCTTCGAACGATGACAAGTCTGACTCAAACACTTCCAACAACACCACCGCCTCCAACGAGGACACTTCTGGCAACCAGGACGCCGTTGACGTGGTCCCGCGCGACTGGTCGCACGATGCCAGCGCGCTCACGGTATCCTCCGAGGGCCTTGCCTTTGACAAGCGCTTGGGAGAGCTTGCTGGAGCAGGCCCCATCGAGGAAATTCCTGTGCAGCTGCCTGCCTCGCTCAACATCAAGTGTGTTCTCAACACGGCGCTGCTTGAAGGCGACACCTTTACCGTCGATCTTCCCGCCGGGCTCACATTCGACCTCGATTCGGCCAAGCTCCAGGACCATGATGGCATCAAGCGCATTGCCCTCTATCGCTTGGACGCTGAGGGCAATACCACGCGCATCCGCCTTGGGTATGCACAGCTCACTGCCTCTAAGCTTACTGTGGCTTTCGCTACTCCGCATGACGAGCAGACCGATGCCGACCTTTCCTTTGAGGCTAAAGAGTCCTTTGCCGTCGATGCCGATGTACTGCTCGATTCCGCGCTCCTCAAAGACGAGGAGTCAACGCTTGACTGGGCGATACAGCAGACGCAGACCGAGGGCGTGCGTACTTGCGAGCTCACTATTCCCGCGCGCTCCCATGTTGAGGGGCTTCTTGGGATTGATAGGGCCGATGCTTCCTCAACGGTTGCCGTCACTGCGGCGGGCACCTTCCAGGATCCGGTTTCTGCGGTGACCCCTGTGGATTCTTACGGCAGCAAGATCACGTTCACCACGTTTTGGGCCGATAACAACAACGTCAACCGCCCGTCCGCGGAGGCTCTCCAGAATCGAAACGAATACCGTGTGTTCTATTCTCTTGATGGCGGTAAGACCTATGTGGCGCTCACCAAGGACGGAGATAACCTGTCCGATGAGGCGGCCGCGCAGCTCGGATTTACCCAGGAGACCCTCGATGCCGCCAAGACCGATGGCCACTTGGTAAGCGTTGCAGCGTCCACGGTCTCCGAATACGAGGCGTCCGTGGTACTCGCAGGCAAGCTTCCCGCCAAGGTCGTGACGCGAACGGACGACGGCACGGCGCAAGAACAGCCCATCACGTATGCAATTTCCCACGTGACGGCGGGCGGTGGGGCCGTGGAAGTCAAAACTGGCTCGACGCTCTATCCTAACTCCAACGCCGACCCTTCGCAGAGCTCTGAGTCTGGCGACTACATCGTGCCCGACTCCTCCATGCTGAGTGACCGTACGGACTATGTGGAGCCCTATGCCAAAGAATGTCTGATGATGCTCAAAAGCGTTAGCTTCAACGTCGATGTCCACATCGGCAACGATATGGTGGATCACAACCTTTCGGGCGATAATGGCTGGTATTCGAGATGGGGTAAGTACCTGACCCTTACGGCTGCGCGGCATATGGGTGCGTCTGACGACAAGGATGTAAGCAATATCAACGGGGACGGTCTTCTGCAGCTCATCGAACGCGAGCTCTTTAGTGTTACCTGGAATGACAATGCTTCCAACAACTATGTTATAAGCGGTCGCATGCCGGCCTACCATCCATCCGGCGTGTCGATGAAGTACCGCCTGATCCAGCAGACAATAGATAACTCCGGCACCTCCGGCTATCGCGATGCCTACGTGGTCTCCTACGACAACAAGGTTGTTCCCGACTATGCGAGCGATATCTCCGCGTGCTACAGCGGCGGTACTATGACGGTGCGCCATACGGGCACCACGCGGTTTGAGGCTACCAAGGTCTGGCTCGACGACTACGTGCCCGGTTCGACCGATTCCAATGGCAACGAGATTTCGCGCCCTGCGGCCACCTATACCCTGTGGCGCTATTCCGCAAGGCCCGGCAACGATGCGCGGAGCGCGGCGCAGGTGGTCGTGATGACGGGTGATCGCAAAGGCGAGTTCGTAAAGCTCGATGTCACGGCCGAGCAGAATAATGAGCTGGGCGCGAGCTACAACAGCGAAGACGGTTCCATCAACAACGCTACGATGGACCTTGGGAAGATGCTGCTCGATAAGTACGGCACCGATGGCTTCACGCAGTTTGCCAAGTACGATCCCGAGGGCTACCCCTATATCTACCAGCTCCGCGAGTCGACCCTCGCGGGTTATGAGCATGTGTTCGGCACGGTCGACAACGAGGGCAACACGTCGGGCGATCTCGGTCCCAACTATTTCAGTGCAAGCGATGCAAACACCGAGTATTTGCTTGATGGATGGATGCGCTCCGATTCCGACAACTTTGGCGTCTACAACGGCGGTACGCTCACCAATCGTCGTGCTGAGACCGAAACCGTTAGCGCCAAGAAGCGCTGGGATATCGGCGCCTTTCAAGATCAGCTCGGTACCGTCGAGGTGAGCTTTCAGCTCCAGCGCATCCTTAAAGAGCATGCTACATACAACAACGGACAGTGGTTCTCTAAGGAAGATCCCATGTATGGAGCTGATGGCTCGCTTATCGGCACCTATACCTGGAACGACGTCGCTGACGGTCGCGTCACGCTTAACGGCTGGAGCGCCGAGAATTCTGAGCAGTCCTTCTCGAAGAGCGGTCTGCCCCGATATGACGAGCTGGGCAACGAGTACGTTTACCGCTGGCAAGAGGTTGAGGTGCTGGACACGCAGGATCCTGACCGGTTCTCTGCCTTGCCTACCACACCGGACGGCCCGTTTGAGTTTTTTGGCACGTTTACTGATGCTAACGGCAACCAGAATCTCCTTTCCTTTAATGGCGAATATGATGCTAAAGAGAAATGCTTTGTCAACAGCTACGTGGATACAGTTGATGCGACCGTTGATAAGTATTGGCAGGCCCTTGATGCCGATGGCAATCCTATTTGGACACAGGATGCCAAACAATGTGGTAATGGCGTTGCTCCAAAGGTAACGGTCAAGGTAATCCGCAACGATTCGCTGCTTACAACGATTGAGCTGGACGGTCGCGTTGATCCCACGCCCAATTTTCAGACGATTCCTGGCTCTTCCTGGGAGCTTGGCTGGTGGGAGACGAGTCCTTGGCATGTTGAGTTTATCCGTCTACCCAAATATGACGACAACGGGTCTAAGTACGACTACCTCTTTCTTGAGGAATCGGTGGATGGCTTTAACCTAGACCATACGGTTCGCGGTATCGACCCCGAGTCTCGCAAAATCTATACCAAGTTTTATAACCGGCCCGTGATTGAAGGCAATGCCTCCAGTTCGAAATTTGCGGTCTCCAAGAAATGGCTTGATAGCGGCAACGCTGCCTCCCGCGTGCCTGTTGAGATTGGCCTGTATGCGAATCACGATATCTATTCTCACAGGGATAGACAGTTGGCCTATAGAGAGGGTGAACTGATTAATAAGGTCACTCTTAACGAAGAGAACTCTTGGTACGACGAATTAAATGTCCCAGTTGGCGGGCTTTCCAAGGATGACGTCTCTATCAGAGAGCTGTCTACGCTTAATAGCAGCGATACACCAGACGACCTAAGATATGAGGTCATCGATCGCGATACTGCTGTTCGCAGGGCTACAGACGGCTCTGCCGAGGAGATTGCGGCCTATGATTCGCTGCTTAGAAATTGGCCTGAGACGGATACCTCTACTCGCATGATCTCCAAGAACCTTTCGCAGGGCTTTTCGTATGAGGTTTCGTATGGGGAAAATCTCGATAAAAATTCTCTCGAGGTCACGAATCGCCGCGTTGGTTCGGTGGATATCTCTATCGATAAGACCTGGGCTGACGCTGGATCTGCTACGAGCAAGCGCCCCAAGGCTCAGATAACAATCTCTGCGCCCGCATCGAGCTCCGAGTTTAGGTTTGTCTATGACGGTAGCCGGGAGCTGTCCGTTAGGGTTGCCGGTAAAATCGACCAGCCTCTAAAGAAAAAAGATTCGGAGGGCAACTTTAGCCAGCTAACTGGGTCTGCTGAGGCCTCCGAAAACACTGATGTGATTGTTTCAGAGGATTCAAAGTCCATTACCTTTACGGTCGATGTGAACAAGGCCTCATCCTTCTTCTCCGTCGTGGGACTTCCTAAGTACGATCTTTCCGGCGCCATCGTTGATTGGAAGGTCGAGGAGAATATCGTCAATGCCGGTGACTATCGATCCGTCGGCGGACTTTCGAGCACAGACTTCGGTTCGCCCTGGCATCAGGAAGACCAGCTCAACTATTCGTTTACTAACAAGCGTACGGGCACCAAGGACGTGACGTTCCATACCAAGTGGTTTGACCACTACGTCAAGGACGTCCTCAACCAGCGCCCTGACGTTAAGCTGGTGCTGTATCGTGCGGCTTATACGTATGACGATAACGGCAATATCATTAAAGATGGCAATGGAAATCCCGTAATTACGCTCTCGTCGGTTTCTCCTTCCGAGTACGACGGCCACTTTGAGTGGGTGTCGTCCGACCCAGCCGATCGCCTGCGCAACGACACCAAGGGTGACTTTACCCAATACGCCACGTTCAAGAACCTTCCCAAGTACGACGGCAACGGCGGACAGTACGTCTATTACGCGCGTGTGGATATGAATGTCCTGGATGACACCAAGGGCGCGCTCGACTACTATGATGACGATACGGTTTCGAAGGATTCCTATACAAAGGACCCCGGCTCGTGGGATAAGGCAGATGACGAGGTTGGATCGTTTGCCGATTGCCTCCTTGCAGACAACGACCAGCAGCTCGTTTACCGTGAGGACTCGACGTTCAATTTCCATATCCACGGCTCGGTAACGGTCTCGGGTGAGAAGCTGTGGGAGAACGTCCCTGTCGGTTACTCCAAAGACGACCTGCCGGCGATTTCTATCTACGTGCAGCGCCGCCTGCTTGCGGGTTCGTACGGAGCTAACGGCAACTGGACCGATGGCGCTGCTTTGCCTTGGTCTGGCCTTGAACTGACTGTGGATGATACGCAGGCAAAGGGCTATACCGTGGCCAGCTCTAATACGGGTAAGACCGACTCTGGTCAGGAGATCCTTGACGGCAAGACTGCTGTGGCCTGGACAGACAGCCTTGAGAAAGACGGCAACAACTGGACGTTCAGCATCGGCCAGTACGGGGACAATTCCAATAGCAACGCTCTGCCGAGCGATAATAAGCTCGCGGCCTATGATGCCGAGGGACGTCGCATTGAGTACCGTGTGCGCGAGGTCATCGATGGCATTGTTGGTAAGGACGGTTGGCACCTCACGTCCGAAAGCGAACTCGAGAAGGCCTTTGACAAGGTCTACGATATTAGATATACGGACTTCTCGATCAGGAATACCTATAAGTCTAAGCAGAGCAAGCTCACGCTGTACAAGGTCTTTACGGGGCGTGCCGACGTTGACACCAAGTACCCCGACTCGACGTTTAGGCTGTACCGCTACTACGTCAAGGATGATGACTCCAAGAGCGCTCTGACCTTTGTGGCTGAGCAGACGCTCAAGGGCAAGGACGTCAATCATGCCACTGAGTCCGGTGCTGTCACGTTTGACAACCTCGACATCTACGCGCCCTCAGGTGCCAAGTGGCAATATGTTGCCGTTGAGGTTGTGCCCAACGGCTACACCGCCACGAGCGGCATGGGCGAGCTTGCCGCCGATGCTTCTGGTTTTAAGTCTTCGGATGAGTGGACGACCGCCAACGGCGTGTCGCTTCCAACGGACGTGACCGGTTCCCTCTCCATGGGCCCCACCGTTGAGCTTGCTGAGAACCCCTCCGCAGTGAGCGAGACGTTTAAGAATGCCTACGTGGTTGATTCGGTTGACCTAAAAGGCCAGAAGAAGTGGGTCGACAGCAATAATATCTTTGGCACGCGTCCAGAATCTATCAAGCTGACGCTTAAGCGCTGGTACCAGAGCGGTGGCCCCGATGAAGAGAACCCTGGCGGCGTCACGCTGCAAAGCAGCGATCCTTCTAGAGCTAACTACATCGAATGGGATAAATCCTCTGGAGACATCTGGACCTATACCATCAAAAACCTTGAGAAGTGGGCGCCCGACGGTACCGCTTGGAAGTATGAGGTCTCGGAATCGCCTGCTGACATGCCATACCAATACAAAATCAATGCCAAGAATAAAGGCGGATCGTGCCTTTCGACCGATCGTCCTAATTCCGAGGGCGTTCAGTTCCCGTTGATCCAGAATGAGTTGATGGGCCAAGTTGGGTTTAAAAAGAGCTGGAATCAGGTTGATGACGCTTGGGCACAGCGTCCTGCTCAGTACTACACGCTTCAGGCTCGCAAGCTTGGCTCCAGCGATGAATGGCAAGAGGCCGGCTCGTTCTTTGTCTCGTGTGGGATTGTCGAGGTCGATCTCGAGAAAGATACCAATTATGACAATACGGGCCTGATCGCCTATAAGCTTCCGGGCAGCAATCGATATACGGTCGATAAGCTCACCGCGGACGCTACAGATTCCACCACGTATGACTCAAACACTACTTGGACGAATCTTCCCTTGGAAGTCAAGACATCGAGCGGTGGGGTTAAGGTTGAGTACCGCGTGGTTGAGAGCCTGCTTATCTATGACAAGAAGGCAGGCAGCTCCAATACCGTCAAGGTCTACCTCGAGTGCGATAGGGACGGGAATTATTCAATTAAGAATTCCGCGGCGAGTGTCTACCTTCCCTCTCAGTCTGAAACCCATGAGCCAGGTAGCTCAAACTGGAAGTCAAATATCACGAATGTGTGTACAGTGGGAACCACTTCTGTTACGGTGCAAAAGACCTGGAATGACAGTGGCAACGCTTGGGTAACTCGTCCGGGCACGTCTTCTCCAAATGACTCCTGGGCTACGACGTTTGTCCTGCAGCGCTCTTCTGATGGCGGGCATACGTGGAAGTGGTTTACCAAGTACGGGTCCGTTGTCGACAATCCATTCGTTGAGAATCAAACTAACGGTTTTATTCTCAACGATAACCTGCTTACCCGAAATGTCAGTGTCGCAGATACCAATGTTTCCTTTGATAAGTTGCCTGCGCAAGGCGTTGGTGTGAACGGTCAGGCCGTTGAGTACCAATACCGCGCAGTGGAGCTGGTTAAGGGCAGCTATGAGGCCACGACTGTTTCGGCGGATGTTCTCGCTATAAGCGACGACCGCTCGATGCGTCTTGAGCTGGTGCCGGCCTCAGAAGAAGGGGTTCAGCGCTATGTGAACACGCTGGTGACGACCACAGTTACCGGTACTAAGACTTGGAATGACTGGGGCACGGGGCTTGCTTCGACGCTTGATCCTTCTACCTGCGGTATTAAGCTCAATTTGTATCGAAAGGTCGAGGGTGGCAGCGAGGAGCTTGTTAAGGTTGCCGATGCCACTGGCGCCCTGCGTGATGCTGCGCCCACGTGGAGCAAGAATGAAGATGGCACCTGGACCTACGAGTTTACGGGATTGCCCCAGACCGCCCAGAACGGCAAGGTGTATTCCTACAGCGTGAAAGAGGTCGACGGGTCCGTTGCCGGTTGGTATAACGCTCAGAATGATAAGGGCAACCTTACCAACGCTGCGACGCGCTTGACGTTTGACAAGGTCGAGGGCGGAAGCGGTACGGGCGTTGCCGCCGATACGAAGCTCAACGGCGTGACGTTTGAGATCTTCGATAACACTGGTCAGATGGTTGCCACGTGGTCGCGCGATGAGAATGGCGCTGTCTCCGTTACTGTGGAGGACGGTTATGGCAAGGCTGGCGCCGGCGAAAACGCTGGCTGGATCGTGGGTTTGCCGGCAGGGGAGTACAAGGTTCACGAGGCTGTGGTGCCCGCGGGCCATGTCGCCGTGGCGGACTTCACGGTCAAGATCGGCGTCGATGGCGTCGTGACGCACGAGGAGCCGCCCGAGGGCGTCGATGGCGTTGTGACGATCGAGGAGCCGCCCGAGGGCGTCGAGCGTCACGCCGCCAAGATCACGGTGGCCGACCCGCTCTACCGCTCCGCCTTCTCGCTGGAGAAGGTCTACAGGCACGGAGATTCCGAGCTGCCGGTCGCGGGCATGGCGTTCGACCTCTACTGCGGCACCTACCATGCCTCCTCCGTTGACGGCGGCGGTGTGAAGATCGCCGCGATCGTGACGGATGCCGATGGCAAGTGGAGTGCGGACGGCTCCGTCGAGTGGCTCAACCGCGATGACGCCTTTGGCGTGCTCGCCGGCTACTTTTTCAAGCAGTCCGACGGCCTGCCCGCGGGCGACTACTACCTGGTGGAGACGGGCGAGTCCGCGCTTACCAAGAAGCCCGGCGGGGTGAAAGAGTTCACGCTGGATGGCAGCGTTAGGGGAACGACGATGGCCGTCAAGGTCGAGAACCGTGAGTTCAACGCGGGGCTCGAGATTCATAAGCGGGATGCGCTCACGCATTCTGCGGTTAACAATGCCACGTTTGAGCTGCGCTACACGCCCTTGGGCTCTACCGATGTTGTGACTATTGGCGGGCTCAAGTCTGGCTATTCTTACGCGCTCGGTGCCGCGGGCACGAGCTGCCTGGCCCCTGTTCCCGCTACGCCGGGCGCGCTCAGGGTGACGGGCCTCAAGAAGGGTCAATATCAGCTTGTCGAGACTTCGCCGGCGGTTGGCTATGCTTCTGTCGGGGCCGCCGGCACGGTTGTGCGAGAGTTTGTCGTGGGCGAGGGCTCGGCCGGGCTTGCAAATGTTGTCCCCGACCCCGATGTCACCAACATGCCGCTGCTGGGCAGCGTGACGATGCATAAGGTGGACACTGACAGCAATGCGATCGCGGGCGCTCAATTTAAACTGCAGCGTTTGGCTGGCGGTGACTGGACCGATGTGGCAGACGGCCTCTATACGACCGACGCTGACGGGCGCATCACCGTGACGGGTCTCGCTTGGGGTACCTATCGCTTTGCCGAGGTCGCGCCTGCCGCAGGCTTCTACATGAGCGGCAGCGTCACCACCAAGAGCGTTACCGTCGGGGCCGATAACGTGGCTGGCTCCATCATTTCGCCCCTCGACTGCGGCACGGTGACCAACGAGAGGCTCGGCTTTGGGCTCATCAAGGTCAACTCCGCCCGCGAGCGCCTCTCGGGCGCGCGCTTTACGGTGACGGGCGAGTTCTCCGACGGCTCGGCCGCGCGCGTTCTCGTGACCGCCGCTGACGGCACGGCTTCGCTGCCCGATGGCCTGCTCGTGGCCGGGAAGACCTATACCGTGACGGAGACTGCGGCGCCCGAGGGCTACAAGATCGGCGACGGCTCTGCGGCAAGCGCGTCCTACCGCTTTACCGTCAAGGCTGACGGCACCTTTGCGGCTGACGGCACCTATACCAAAACCGTGTGGTCTGCGGCGGGCACGGGCACGCTTGAGCTCACCATGAAGGACACGGCCAATGTCGTCTCGCTCTCCAAGGCCGACGCGAGCTCGCGCGTGTTTGTTTCGGGTGCGACGTTTACCGTCACCGGGCGCTTCTCCGATAGCGCCGACGGCTCAAAGACCGTCAGCCCCGTGGACGGCGCCGTCGAGCTGCGCGGCCTCATCAACGGCGAGGTCTACCGCATCGAGGAGACCGTCGCCCCCGACGGCTACGTGCGCCTGGACGCTCCGCTCTGCGTGCGCTTTGACGAGCGCGGCGAGCGCCTTGTTGTGGTCGACGAGCGCGGCACGGCGCTCTCGCAGGCCCCCGAGGGCTGGGTCGTGACTGACGGTCGTGCGATCACTGCCAATGACCCGCTCTACCGCTCCGCCTTCTCGCTGGAGAAGGTCTACAGGCACGGTTCTTCCGAGCTGCCGGTCGCGGGCATGACGTTCGACCTCTACCGCGGCACCTACCATGCCTCCTCCGTTGACGGCGGCGGCGTGAAGATCGCCGCGATCGTGACGGCTGCCGACGGCAAGTGGAGTGCGGACGGCTCCGTCGAGTGGCTCAACCGCGATGGCGCCTTCGGCTCGCTCGCCGGCTACTTTGTCAGGCAGTCCGACGGCCTGCCCGCGGGCGACTACTACCTGGTGGAGACGGGCGAGTCCGCGCTCACCAAGAAGCCCGGCGCGGCCGGCGCGGTGACCGCGTTCACGCTGGGTGGCAGCGATAGGGGAGAGACGAAGTCCGTCAAGGTCGAGAACGATGAGTTCAACGCGGGGCTCGCCATTGAGAAACGCGATGCCGCGACCGGATCTCTGGTCAACGGTGCGGGCTTCGAGCTCGTCTATACGCCGCTTGGCAAGACTGACTCCGTGACGATCTCCGGGCTTAAGACCGGCTGTTCATATGTGCTCGACGCGACGGGCACGCAAGTGGCGGCGCATTCCTCAAATGCGGACGGCTGCCTTAAGGTGACGGGCCTCAAGAAGGGCGGCTATCGGCTGATCGAGACGGTTTCCGCAACCGGCTATGCGCCGGTTGCGCCGGGCGGCTCGCTCGTGAGCTCGTTCGATGTGCTCGATGCCGCCAATGGGGTCGGCAACGTGCTCGCCACGGCAGACGGCTCGGCTCCCGTCGTTACCAACGAGCCGCTGCTGGGTAGCGTGTCGATGCGCAAAGTCGACGAGGGCGGACAGCCCATTGCCGGCGCAACGTTTAAGCTGCAGCTCAAGAGCGGTTCGGACTGGGTCGATGTGGGCGATGGCCGCGCAACCGATACGGATGGCTCCATCGTGGTGACGGGTCTCGCGTGGGGCACCTATCGCTTTGTCGAAGTCGCCCCCGCGGCTGGCTATTACCTCGATCGCGAGGAAGTCGCTACAAACGAACTGACCGTTACGGCAGATAATGTGGCCGGTTCCATCGAGTTACCGCTCGACTGCGGCACAGTGACCAATACGGCTTTTGCCCTAAAGCTCCTCAAGCGTAATGGGTCCGGCGATGCGCTGCCCGGTGCGGTCTTTACTGTTGAAGGCCGGTTTGCCGACGGCTCATCTGTCGTTGAACTTACCAGCGGCGACGATGGCATCGCCTCGCTTGGCTCGGCCCAGCTCGTGGCCGGGGAGACCTATACCGTGACGGAGACTTCGGCGCCTGCCGGTTACATGATCGGCGACGGTACCGCCGCGAGCGCATCGTTCTCCTTCTCGGTTGCCGCAGACGGATCTTGGTCCGCTGTGAACGACTACAACCGCGACGTATGGTCCATGGGCGGCACGGGCTCCCTTGAGCTTGCTGTGACCGATAAGGCCCATAAGGTCTCGCGTTCCAAGGACGGCATGCCCGGCACGGGCGACAGTCTGTTTGCTGTCTCTGACGCACTCGCAACGCTTGGTCTCATGGCGTTTGCCATTGGCTTGCGTCGCACGCGTCGACGCAGCTAGGCGGTAATTAATTACGCCAAGGCGGGGCATACGGTTCATCACCGTATGCCCCGCCTTTCTTGTCTGATGCGTCATCCCGCGTTAGCAGCTGCTCTTCGCCGCTCGTATCGCTCTCGCCCATGATGGTGCCGCCGATCGCGTCGAAAATGTTGGTGTAAGGGTGACACCCTAGCGCTCGTTTAACGAAGAACGGCCTTCGTCCTAGAATCTGAAATCACCACAACAACAGGTTCTAGGAAAGGACGAAGACCGCTATGGAAATCTTATCAGACCCGACGCCGGACATGCTCGCTATGCCCCGTTTCGACGACGGCGCCATCGATATGCAGGAGCTGCTTCGCAGACTCGCCGAGCAGGTCGATCGCGTCGAAAATGTTGGTGTAAGGGTGACACCCTAGCGCTCGTTTAACGAAGAACGGCCTTCGTCCTAGAATCTGAAATCACCACAACAACAGGTTCTGGGAAAGGACGAAGACCGCTATGGAAATCTTATCAGACCCGACGCCGGACATGCTCGCTATGCCCCGTTTCGACGACGGCGCCATCGATATGCAGGAGCTGCTTCGCAGACT
>NZ_JBQKGN010000016.1:0-41166 GCF_052118785.1 Collinsella sp. LCP21S3_A9
AAGCCGTGACCGGAATCGGTGAAAATACGTTAGCGCAACCGGTGAAACCGCCTTTGCGCGAACGGCGCGCCTGTTTAGCGAAACTGGTGAAAAATAGATTGACGCTAACACCTACCACAGGTACAACTCGTACAGGGGCGTCGTCGGCAGAACGTTCGAGAACGTGATCGCGAGGGATTTCGACGCCGGGGCCCCGTGGCAGAAGCTGGGGACGGACGTCACCGAGTTCAAGGTGGCTGGCGGTAAGGCCTACTGGGCCCCGACGCTGGACTTCTGCACCAAGGAGATCGTGGCGAGCGACATATCGACCACGCCCGACATGGCCCAGCAGGCGAGGATGCTCGACGAGCTGCTGCCCAAGATCCCCGAGGGCGCCACCCCGACCATGCACTCGGACCGGGGCTGGCAGTACCAGCACGCCTCGTACACATCCAGGCTCGAGGCCGCCGGCATCGTCCAGAGCATGTCCAGGAAGGCGAACTGCATCGACAATGCCGCCACCGAGCAGCTCTTCGGCCACGTCAAGGACGAGTTCTACAGGGGCCGCGAGTGGAAGACGTTCGAGGATTTCAAACGCGACCTGGAGGAATACATAGTCCACTGGAACACGAGCCGGAGGCAGGTAAGATTGAAGGGCCTGACCCCGGAGGAGTTCCGGAATCAGGCCCTTGCGGCCTAGTCGCTATTTAGGGCGTCCAAGATTTGGGGCGCAGTTCATCACTGGGGGCGGGCTTTTTCTTTAACGAGATACAAAAGGGCCGGGCACAGTCCATTCGAACTGCACCCGGCCCCGATCTTGGCTTATATGCCCCGCGTCAGAAGCTCTTTTATGCCTCGTCCATAACCTCGGGCATAGGCTCAACAATGTCTTCCGCAGGCTCCGCCGTATCCTCGCCCTCGGCGTCCTTCTCCTTGGTGGCATCCATACGGGCCACAGCGCATACGCGGTCGTTGTCGTCGACGGTCATCATCTTGACACCCTGCGTGGTTCGACCGGTCTGGCTGATCTCGTCGGTCTTGACGCGAATGACCGTCGCGCCCTCCGTCACGATAAACAGCTCGTGCTGCGGGCCGACCGCCTTCATGGCCGCAAGGTTGCCCTTGCGCTCGGTCATCTGGATGGTGTAGACACCCTGGCCGCCGCGGTTTTGCTCCGGATAATCCGAGACCGGCGTGCGCTTGCCGTAGCCGCACTCGGTAATGACAAACAGGTCGCCCTCGCCGTTGGTGACCTCCATGCCCAGGACACTCACGCCGTCCTTCATGCCAATGCCGCGGACACCGCTGGTGTCGCGGCCGGTAGCGCGAACCTGGTCCTCGGGGAACATGATCGCCTTGCCCGCAGTGGTGGCCATGATGATCTTGTCGCCCTCGCGCACGCGGCGCACGGCGAGCAGCGCGTCGTCGTCCCTCAGGTTGATGGCGATGAGGCCATCGCGGCGGCTGCGATCATAGGCGCTCATCACGGTCTTCTTGACCATGCCTTTCTTGGTGGCAAACATCAGGTACTCATCGGCGGGGAACTCACGACAGCTAATGACGCTCGCAATCTTCTCGCCTTCCTCAAAGGGAAGCAGGTTGACGATTGCGGTGCCGCGCGCCTGGCGCGTACCAACCGGCAGCTCGTGCACCTTCAGACGGTAGACCTTGCCCTTGCTCGAGAAGAACAGCACATACTCGTGGGTGGACGCGATAAACATCTCGTCGATAACGTCGTCCTCTTTAAGGTTGACGCCCGACACGCCCTTGCCGCCGCGCTTCTGGGCGCGGTAAGCGGCCACCGGGATACGCTTCACATAGCCGGTGTGGGTGATGGTCACGACCATGTCCTCGTCGGCGATGAGGTCCTCGACGTCCAGATCCTTCTCGACCTGGCTGATCTCGGTACGGCGCTTGTCGCCAAACTTCTTGGAGATCTCGCGCATCTCTTCCTTGATGACGCCCAGAATCTTCTCCTCGTGTGTCAGCAGGTCCTCGTAGTAGGCGATAGCACGGCGCAGGCCGTCCAGCTCTTCCTGGATCTTGTCGCGCTCCAGGCCGGTCAGGCGACGCAGCTTCATCTCGAGGATGGCCGTGGTCTGCTCGGGCGTAAAGCCAAAACGCTCGATCAGGCGGCTGCTGGCCTCGGAATCGGTCTGCGAGGAGCGGATGATGCTAATGACCTCGTCGATATGGTCGAGGGCCATAAGGTAGCCCTCAAGGATATGTGCACGGGCCTGGGCCTTTTTAAGGTCAAAGTGGGTGCGGCGGGTGACTACGTCAACCTGGTGGTCGATGTAGTGCTGCAGCATCTCGCGCAGGCTCAGGCATTTAGGAACGCCATTGACGAGCGCCAGATTGTTGGCACCAAAGGTGGTCTGCAGCGAGGTGTACTTATACAGGTTGTTAAGTACGACCTGCGGGATAACGCCCTTCTTGAGCTCAATGACCAGACGGATGCCCTTTTGGTTGGACTCGTCGCGCATATCCGAGATGCCCTCGATGCGCTTGTCGTTTACGAGCTGGGCGATTTTCTCCTGCAGGGTGCCCTTGTTGACCATGTAGGGAATCTCGGTAAAGACCAGGCGGCTGCGGCCGGTCTTGGTGGACTCCACATGGGCCTTGGCACGCACGGTGATGGAACCGCGGCCGGTCTCGTAGCTCTGCCTAATGCCGGCGCTACCCATGATGATGGCACCGGTGGGAAAGTCCGGGCCGGGCATAATCTGCATGAGCTCGTCGACGGTGGCGTCGGGGTTGTCGATCAGGTAGCAGGTGGCCTCGATCGCCTCGGTGAGATTATGCGGGGCGATATTGGTGGCCATGCCTACAGCGATGCCTTGGCTGCCGTTAACCAGCAGGTTGGGGAAGCGTGCGGGCAGTACCACGGGCTCGGCGAGCGACTCGTCGTAGTTGGGCTGCCAGTCGACGGTATCCTTCTGCAGGTCGCGGAGCAGCTCCATGGCGGGCTTTGCCAGACGGCTCTCGGTGTAACGCATAGCTGCGGCACCGTCGCCGTCGATGTTGCCAAAGTTGCCGTGGCCGTCGATAAGCGGCGTGCGCATGGAGAACCACTGCGCCAGACGAACCATGGTCTCATAGACCGCGGAGTCGCCGTGGGGGTGGTACTTACCGATAACTTCGCCGACCGTCCAGGCCGACTTCTTGTGCGGGCGGTTGGGGTAGATGCCGCTCTCGTTCATGGCGTACAGGATGCGGCGGTGCACCGGCTTTAAGCCGTCGCGCACGTCCGGCAGGGCGCGTGCCGTAATGACCGACATCGAGTACTCGATAAACGACTGCTTCATCTCGCGGCCAAACTCCGAAATCTGGAGCTGGCCGCCGTTGATGTCCTCGCCGGCCGAGGCGCCGCGATCGACCGCGCCAAAGCTCTCCTCGAGCTCGGCGTCGTCATCCTCTTCCTCTTCATCCTCGACATCGGGGTTGTAGGAATCCGGATCGCCGTCCTCGCCCTGCTCGGCGCGGGCGAGCAGGCGCTTCAGATCATCGGGCATACCGGCGTCGCCGGCCTCGTCCATACCCTCGTTGTTGTTGATATCGTCTGCCACGTTACCTCCTCATGGTTTGCGTGGTCCATTAGTTCCCTACCACGGAGACGGCTTTTCCAGGTGCCGCAGATTCGCCCGAAAGAGGATGGAAGCGTACTTGGGTACGCGACCGACGATTGAGGGCGAAGGTGCGGTGGCTGGGAAAGCCGAACAGGTTAGGCATCTAAGAAGCGTGCATCATGCGCGTGTTTTTCAATGTACTCGCGGCGATAGCCCACCTCGGAACCCATGAGCTCGCGTACGGCACGGTCCGCCACCACGGCATCCTCGATCGTCACGCGCTGCAAAATGCGGGTCTTGGGGTCCATCGTCGTCGAGGCAAGCTGCTTGGGGTCCATCTCACCCAGGCCCTTGTAGCGCTGGACGGTATAGCCCTTGCGCTTCTTGGTGATCTTGCCATCCTTGGCCTTGCCGTCCTCGTCGTTGTCGTCGGGGTTCAGGCCCAGGCTCTGAATGGTGTCGCGCAGAATCTCGTCTTCGGGCTGTCGGCCGTTGGGATACACGTAGTGGATCTTGTTGCGCACCTTAATGCCAAAGATGGGCGGGCAGGCAACATAGACATAGCCGGCATCGATCAGCGGACGCATGTACTTGTAGAAGAACGTCAGCAGCAGGATGCGGATATGCGCACCGTCGACATCTGCATCGGTCATGATGATGATCTTGTGGTAGCGCGCCTTGGTGATATCGAAGTCGCCGCCGTCGCCGGCGCTCGTCGTGACGCCGCAACCGATCGCGGTGATCAGCGACTGGATGGTGTCGCTCGAGAACGCACGATGGTCGCCCACGCGCTCGACGTTCAGAATCTTGCCGCGCAGGGGCAGAATCGCCTGGATGTCTCGGCGACGGCCGTCCTTGGCCGAACCGCCTGCCGAGTCGCCCTCTACGATGAAGAGCTCGGTCAGCTCGGCATCGCGCACCGAGCAGTCGGCGAGTTTGCCGGGCAGCGACGCCGTCTCGAGCAGGCTCTTGCGACGGGTCGCCTCGCGCGCCTTGCGGGCGGCGTTGCGGGCCTTGCAGGCCTGCTGCGCCTTCTTGACGATCTCGCGGGCGGGCTTGGGGTGCTCCTCGAGGTAGTCGGCAAGACCGTCGGTCACGATCTTGAGCGTAAGCGCGCGCATGTAGGAACTACCGAGCTTGGCCTTGGTCTGGCCCTCAAACTGCGGATCGGGCAGCTTGACCGAGATGACGGCCGAGAGACCCTCGCGCACGTCGTCACCGCTCAGGTTGGCCTCTTTCTCCTTAAGCAGGTTCTGCTTGCGGGCGTAATCGTTAATCACGCGGGTGAGGGCGGTGCGGAAGCCCTCGAGGTGCATGCCGCCCTCGGGGGTGTAGATGTCGTTGGCAAACGACATGACGTTCTCGCCATAACCGGCGTTCCACTGCAGGGATACCTCGACCTCGCCCATCTTGGCCACGGGCGCATCCGGGTCCGATTTGCCCTCAATGTAGATGGGCTCCTTAAAGGCCTCGGGGACGTCCTTGCCGTCGTTGAGGAACTTGACGAAGTCGATGATGCCGCCCTCGTAGCAAAACTCCTCCACGCGGGGAGCCGCCTCGCGCTCGTCAGTCAGCACGATCTTGAGGTTCTTGTTGAGAAACGCCGTCTCTTGCAGACGATTGTGCAGTGTATCGAAATCGTAGACGCAGGTCTCGAAGATCTCGTCGTCGGGCCAGAAGGAGACGGTGGTGCCCGTCGAATCCGAGGCGCCCACGACCTCCATCTTCTTGACGGTCTTGCCGCGCGAGAATTCCATCTCGTAGATATTGCCGTCGCGGCGCACCTGCACGACCACGCGCTTGGACAGGGCGTTGACAACGGAGATGCCCACGCCGTGCAGGCCGCCGGAAACCTTATAGGCCGAGTTATCGAACTTACCGCCGGCGTGAAGGATCGTCATGACGACCTCGAGCGTCGGAATCTTTTTGACAGGGTGCTCGTCGACGGGGATGCCGCGCCCGTTATCGACGACCGTAATGGAGTTGTCGGCGTGGACCGTCACCTGAATCTCGGTGCAGAAACCGGCCATGGCCTCGTCGACGGAGTTGTCAACGATCTCCCACACCAGGTGGTGCAGACCGCTGGCGCTCGTCGAGCCGATATACATGCCCGGGCGCTTACGGACGGCTTCGAGACCCTCGAGGATCTTAATTTCGCCGCCATCGTAATCGTTTTCGTTTGCCACACGTCCTCCTTCGGTTAAGAAAATCTGTATAGCCTTACTATTTTATCGTAAAAAATACCCTCGGGGACGAGGGTATTTGCCTATACAAGGCCACCAGATGCGATTTAAGACTCTTTTTTGCTTTGCACGCCCTTGGCCCACTCGGCACTGGCCCTCATGGCGTTCTGGAGGGCCTCACGCAGTTTTTGGTCTTCGATGGGCGACACCTGGCGCTCGATCTCGGCGCGCTCGGCTTCATTCAGGTCGGCATGCGGCGCGGGCGGGCGCGGGGGCGCGACCGGGCGCAGGCGCTCCTTTGCCGCGGGCGGCGTATGGCCGGGACGGGTCGTCTTAAATACCAGGCCATCCACATGCGCGCCGGCACGCTCCATGCGTGCGCGGATTATCTCGCGCAAAAGTGTCATCTCCTGTGTCCACGAGGGCGAATCGAGATACACCAGCAGCTCGTTGGACTCGGGAAGATAACGCAGCCCCGTCACGTGCCGGCCCTCGCGCGTGCCCGAGCACACCGCGTTCCAAGCACGGTAGACCGCGCGCGATTCCTCGGCGGCCTCCATTTGCGCACGACGCTCGGGCGTAGCCGACGCCAAGATGCGCTGGCGCTCGGCACCCAAAAAGTCACTGAAGGCAGCCGTGCCGTTCTCACGCTCGTAATTAGCATGCCTCACCCATGCTCACCACCTTGGCTCGATCAAGTAGCTCATCGGTAAAGTATCCCAAATTGGTGGTGGTTATGACTGTCTGGATGTCGTCGCCGATCAGCTGCAAAAAAGCGGCGCGGCGATCGCCGTCGAGCTCGCTCATCACGTCATCCAAAAGCAGCAGCGGGGCGGTACCCAGAATATCGCGGGCTACGGCCACCTCGGCCACCTTCCAGGCCAGAACCAACGTACGTTGCTGACCCTGACTGGCAAACGAGCGCGCCGAGCGGCCGGCGACCGAAAACTCAATCTCGTCGCGGTGCGGACCCACGAGTGTCACGCCGCGGCGGATTTCCTCGTCGGCGCGCTCGTCGAGCGCCGCGAGCATGCGCTCGTATGCCCAGCCCCTCAGCTCCTCGCGGTCATCGGTCTGGGGCAGCTCCCCCAACGTGGACGCATAGGCCACATCGGCCTCCTCCCCGGACGCAACCAGCCCGTAGGCATTGCGCACGTGGGCGGCCAAGCGATCGAGCAGGGCCAAGCGGTGCACCAGCAGGGCCGATCCGGCGCGGGCAATCGACTCATTCCACGCACCGAGCATCTCACGGCAGCACCATGTCTCTTTGAGCAGGGCGTTGCGCTGCGTCACGCAGCGGCCGTAGGCGCTTGCCAGATCGGCATAGCGGGCGCTCAGCTGCACACCAAAGTCGTCGAGCGCGGCGCGACGCACGCTGGCACCGCGCTTAACCATATCCAGATGATCGGGGCAGAACAAAACACTCGGCAGCACGCCGCGCACACCAGAGGCGGCACATCGCTTGCCGTTGCGGCTAAACGAACGCTTACCGTCCTCCACGCATAGGCCCATGTCCAGCACGCGGCCATCGCCCTCGAGCCTAAGCTCGGCCTTGCACAAACCCGTGCCGTCGTGCACAAGCTCGACGGCAGTGGAATGCCTAAACGAGGCGCCGCTCGTTAGCAGCTGCAGCGCCTCTATGAGGTTGGTCTTTCCCGCCGCATTGGGCCCCGCGAGCACCGTCACGCCATCGCTCAGTTCCAGGCGATAGCTATCGAAGCTGCGGTAGCGCGCGACGGAAAGATCGCGGGCGAACATGGCCATAGGGCGCCGCTAGATGCGCACCGGCATGACCAGGTACAGATAGTTGATCTTGTCGTAGGACTTAAAGATGCCGGCCTGCGAATAGCTCTTGAGCTCCAGCGTGATCTCCTTCTCCTTGGACAGGGCGTTGAGACAGCCAAAGATGTAGTGGTAGTTAAAGGCAATGGTACCCGACTCGCCCTCGGCCTCGACATCGATCGTCTCCTGCGCCAGATCCTGGTCATTGGAGATGGAGGACAGGCCCATCTGGCCGTTCTCGACATCGATCTCAAACTTGACGGCGGGGTTGGCGCTCGCGATGACCGCCACGCGCTTGAGGGCGGCATTAAAAGCCGCCACGTCGATCTTGACGCTCGTTACGCACGAATCGGGGATGAGCTGCTTGTAGTTGGGATACATACCCTCTATGCGGCGCGACACGTAGGTGGTGTTGCCGGCTTCAAAGACAACCTGGGTGTCGGTGGCACCGATCATAATGGTCGCCTGGCTCGCCATGATGCTCAGGGCGTCGTTGAAGGCATCGGCCGGCACGTTGAGCTCAAAGGAGCCCTCGAGCGTCGAGGTCTCCACCTGCGTATCGCACACGGCCAGACGGAAGGAGTCGGTCGCCACCAGGCGCACGGTGTTGTTTTCGACTCTCATATGCACACCGCCCAGGATGGGGCGGGCCTTGTCGGTCGAGGTGACGCGCCACACGCGGCTGACCATCTCGGACAGAATGTCGGTCGGGAGCTCAACGGCGCTCTCGATGGCATAGGCCGGGAACTCGGGGAAATCGTTGGCATCGAGCGTATTCAGGCGGAAGGAACTCTTCTCGCAACCGATCAGCACCTGGCGCTCCGAAAGCTCAAAGGTAACTGGGGCATCGGGAAGGGTCTTGGTGATGTTGGAGAGCATCTTGCAGGGGATTACCATCTCACCTTCCTCTTCCACATGTGCCGCGATGCGGTGACGAATCGAGATAGTGTAGTTAGAGGTTTGGAATTCCAAGATGCCGTCTTGTGCCTTGATGAGCACGCCCGACAGAATAGGGAGGGTGGATGCCGAAGCGACACCCTTCATGACGACGCCGATTGCTTGCGTAAGCGAGCTCTGGCTGACGGTGAACTTCATCTTTTAATACCTTTCTATAGATATAAATATCTTAATAATAGTAATAGTACTGACGAAACTGTTGATTACTCCCAAACATGCAGGTCAAACCCAAAAAGAGAATCGACAGTTCCCTGTGTGCAACAGGGGTCGTTTTCCACGTTCAAAACCTGCGCAAAACTTTTCATCGGAGCGGGCTGGGTTTTAGACACCTTATGCCCGCGGTTTCGACAAGTTTTCAACAGGTGTGCCTATTTCCCTACGAGCGCAGTGTAATTTTGTCCCGTAGCGATTTGAGGTCCTCGGTCACGGTCCGGTCTTCCTGGATCATCTTCTGGACTTTTTTGTAGCTCGTGCTGACGGTCGAGTGGTTGCGGTTGCCAAACTCCGCACCCACGGCGGTGGTTGTCATCTCGCACATCTCGATCGCTAGGTAAATGGCGATATGGCGAGCCTTGGCGATATTGGCATTGCGGCGCGGACCAATGAGCTCCTCATGCGTCACGCCGTACTGCTCCTCGATAACAGACTGAACTGTCTGCACGTTGATCTTTTTGGCCGACGTGTCGAAGTACTGGCTGGCGATGGCATCGATGTCGTCGAAGCTCAGCTCGCTACCCTCGCGCTCGCGGTCGCCCGCCTCCCCGGCGCAGCGCTCGCAGAAGCTCTCGAGCTCACGGATGTTGGTGCCCGATACCTCCGCCATATGTTTAAAGTGCTCGTCGGTCAGATGTCCGCTGTCGCCACCGTAGGCCGCCAGCAGCGAGTCGTCGCCCGCCTCGGGCGCCGCCGCGATCGTGTTCTCGTAATAGCGCTGCAGAATCTTGTACTTCATCTCGTAGCTGGGCTCTGCTACCAAGCAGAGCATGCCGGCGTTAAAGCGGCTGGTCAGGCGCTCGTCCATGTTCAGATCCTTGGGCGCACGGTCTGCGGCAATCACGACCTTCTTGTTGTTGCGGATAAACTCGTCCATGAGCTGGAAAAAGTAATCCACGCTCGCGCGCTTGCCGATGATGTTTTGGATGTCATCGATGATGAGCACGTCCACGCCGTGGTATGCCTGCATGATGGGAGCGTTACTCTTCTTTTGGCGGTCGAATTCTGTCATCAGATCATCGATGTATGCCTGTGAGTTGGCGTATTTCACTTTGATCTCGGGCGACTTCTCGGCGAGCTCGTTTTTGATAGCGAGCAGCAGGTGGGTCTTGCCTAAGCCCGATTTGCCATAGATGAACAGGGATGTGCAAGTACCGCGTTCGTCTGCGAGTGCGGCGAATTTAAGCGCCGAACGATAGGCGTGGCTGTTTTCGGGGCCGTAGACAAAGTTTTCGAAGGTGAATTTTGAGTTGGCCACGAGGGGCGCGCCATCGGCGTTCTGCTCGCCCGCCGCAGCAGCCGTGGGGACGCTCACAGGCGATGTCGAGACTGGTTTTGCGCTCTTGGCGGGTGTCACGCCCTTCATCTGATTCATCATGCGGCGGAAATCGTCGGCCGACAGCGTGTTTTTAATCGCGACGCCCGGTTCTTCGCCCGGCGCCGCGTCGTGCGCGACGGGCATGTGTGAAACGCTGGGGGCGGTTGCTACCGGCGCGGCTGTTGCGTGGGGCATGGTTTCACGGGAAACATCGCTCGCATTGGTCTCCGGAGCCGCCACGGGGGCGACGGTCGTCAAAGGGGGAGTGACGGGTGCCGCCCCCGTGGCGCCTGTCGTGGGACCCTGCGGGGCCACGATGTTGAGCGCGATCGGCGCAAAGGCAATCTCTTCTAGGTAGTGCTCGATAGTCGGCTGGTGCTTTTTGAGCTGCGCAATGGCAAAGCGCGACGGTGCCTCGATGGTCAAGGTGTCCTCGGTCAGGCTCACGGCACGCGATTGCCCCAACATGTTGATGAGGCGTGCATCTTGGCCGTCGCGCTGGCAAAAGGCGATGGCATCCTCCAGGATGATGCTTGCTTCCTCGTCCACTGTCTCTCCCGTTCCTTAACTTTGGGCACGCACGCGAGCGCTGCCGAGTTCGGTCAGATGGTATTTCTGACCGTGTTTGATTACCAAGCCGGCCTGCGCCAAGTCATTGAGTGTGCGTGACCACGTGGGCGCGGAGTTTCCAAATGCTCGCGCCAGGTCGGTGGCGCCGCACTCTTGGTTTTGAGCCAGATATCCCAGCGCCGCGTTGCCGCGCTCGCTCACAAATACGTCCGGTTGCGGCTGTGCGTATTGATTCGCCGCATTAGGATACATCATTTGAGCTGCTGGTTGTTGAGAACTCTGCATGGTTGGCATCGGCTGTTGAAAACTTTGCGGCCACTGTTGGTATGGCTGCGGCGGCATCTGCTGGGCCCAGGGATGGTACGGCTGCGGCATCTGCTGATACGGCTGCTGATAGCCCTGGGGATACTGCTGCATATATTGCTGGGAGTATCCCTGCTGCGGCATATATTGTCCCGGATATGCCTGCGGGTACGGTTGGAAGCCCATCTGCCGAGCTCCTTGCATGCCCGTCACCTGCTGCATCACGGCTGCATCCAAATCGGCCGGGACCATGGACTCTGCCGAGCCTTGAGTTGTCGTCTGTCCCGCGGGCTGGGGGTCCTGCATGGGCGGCATGCCGGGTTGATGCATCTGCTGCGAAGCCATGGGCTGTTGTAGTGAGGACGCGGCCATGGTTTGCTGCGGAGTCATCATTGCTTGCTGTGGAAATGCTCCCGGCAGTGGGTATTCCGACCCCTGGGCCTCGGGGCGCACGGCTGCCCCGCGCCCTCCCGCGCGCTCAATTTCCTGCACGCGCTTGGGGTCGAGGCTCACCGTGACGACGGTGCCATTGCCCATGTTGTCTTCGATGGAGACTGCCCCGCCGGCGTTTTCCAGGTATTCCTGCACCATGGGAAAACCTGCCCCGGTGCCGCGTATATACCGCTTCATCTTGCTGTTTGCGCTGGTCACGCCAAAGTCGAAGGCGCGCTCTTTGTCGTCGATGCCCGGACCTTGGTCGGCAAAGCGGATAGTTTCCCCGCCGTCCAGGATCGAGATAATGGGCTCGGCAAAGTGGGCGTGGATAAAGTTTTCGACAATCTCGCGGATAACCATGAGTGAGATGTGTCCGCCTTGCTCTTTCATGCACTGGTAGACGGTGTTAGTCGTCTCTTCCAGATACGTGCGGATGTCTTGCGGCTCGATGACGATCACGCGCGGGGTCGAAAGCATGTCGTCATAGACGGCGATGCGCGCCGCATACATGGTTTTCGGTGTCTGTTTCGATGTCTGCTCGCCCTCTTTGCGCTCTTCGCGTACGCCGTTAATGTGCTCGTTGTCGGGTGCCGGGTCACCGGAATCGACCATGGTGTAAAAGTCGTCAGACATGCCGCTCGCAATCTTTCAAAAGGTTTCGGATAAATAGTAGCTCACCGCGCAATGTTTCTCATCTTTCGACAAGTTTTCAAAATATGTTGAAAACTTTGGAAAATGGGCGAAAAGTTCTCAACATTGGCAACATGACCTGTTGAAAACTCGGTGAAATATCGTGAAAAGTTGGAGTCATACTCAAAAACTCATCCGGCTTATGGCGGAACCGTGTGAACTGCGCAACCTTTTACCTTTGATTTCTTGACATTTGAACATTGATTTCCCTACAATCTTCAAGCTCACGTGTCTATATCTGCGTCCGCGCCCTCGCGGACACTCGAAATGCAGCAGGAGGAACTTAAGATGAAGCGTACGTATCAGCCTAATAAGCGTAAGCGTGCCAAGACCCATGGCTTCCGTGCCCGTATGGCCACCAAGGGTGGTCGTGCCGTGCTCGCCCGTCGCCGCGCCAAGGGCCGCAAGCGTCTCACTGTCTAGCAGCGATACACACATCTCGCATGAAGACTATTAAGTCTCGGCAAGATTTCGAGCATGTGTTCAGTCAGGGGCGTCGTTTCAATCATCCTCTGATTCGAATGACCATATGTGAATCGGTTGGCGAAGGCGACTCTGGAAGGGTCGCCTTCGTTGGTGCTAAACGACTCGGTTGCGCAGTTGTGCGCAATCGTTCTAAGCGTGTGATGCGCGAGGCCGCCCGCAGCTGCGGATTTCCCGTTGCGGGTTATGACATCATCTTGTTCGCGACCCCCAAGACGAGGATCTCGTCGCCGGAGGAGATGAACGAGGCATTGCGTTCGCTTGTGATACGCGCCGGCGTTGCCGGGGAGGAGCGATGAGCAATCACGTTTTGCGACGTGTTGCCATCGCTCCTATTCGCATATATCAACAGGTCATTTCGCCCTTATTGCCTGACGCCTGCATTTATTATCCAACGTGTTCTCATTACGCCGTCCAGGCTATCGAGAAATACGGTGTTTGTAGAGGCTGCTGGCTTGCCGTGAGGCGCATCGCTCGCTGCAATCCCCTGCACGTCGGCGGTTATGACCCTGTGCCCTAGCGGGCACTCGCTATCGGAGGAAAAATTACATGTGGGATTGGATCGTTAACATCCTTTTCGAGCTGCTCAAGCTCATCCAGACCTTTGCGGTCGACTGGGGCCTGTCCATCATTATCCTGGTGGTCATCGTCCGTCTGCTGCTGACGCCGCTCATGCTCAAGTCGACCAAGTCGACGGCCCGTATGCAGGTGCTGCAGCCCAAGATGCTCGAGATCCAGGAGCGCTACGCCGACGATCCCCAGCGTCAGGCCGAGGAGATGCAGAAGTTCTACAGCGAGAACAAGTTCAATCCGCTGTCCGGCTGCCTGCCGCTTCTGATTCAGATGCCTATCCTCATCGCCCTGTTTACGCTTCTGCGCAACCTGCCGCATTACTTTAACGAGGGCACCTTCTCGTTCTTCAACATTCTGCCCGATCTGACTACCACGCCGAGTGCCTCTTTTGCCGATGGCTTTATGGTCGCACTGCCTGCGCTGGTTTGCCTGATTCTGTTTGCTGTCCTGACCCTGATTCCGCAGCTGTACATGTCGCGCAATCAGACTGGTCAGCAGGCCCAGAGCATGCGTATGATGGCCGTCGTCATGACCGTCATGATGCTCTGGATGGGTTGGAGCCTGCCCGTTGGTGTTCTTTTGTACTACGACGTGTCTTCTGCCTGGCAGGTCATCCAGCAGATCTTTGTGACGCAGAAGGTTATCGAGAAGGCTAAGGCCGAAGAGGAGGAGCGTCTTAAGAACGCCCCGCTGCAGGTTGAGGTCACGCGTCGCGAGAAGAAGCCGCGCCCGCACAAGAAGAAGTAGCGGTATAGTAATCTTATTTAGGTACCTAACTTTTGGAGTACGTTATGTCTGAAGAGATCGTCGAGGATATGCTTGAGGAGGTTGCCCCGCAGGCCGCGGGCGATTATCTCGAGATTGCACAGCGCTACAAGGCTGGTGAAGAGCTTACGGATGAAGAGCTCGACACCATTGCCGATGTTGCGATTTCTATTCTTCGTTCCATCCTTTCGCATTTCGACGCCGCCAACTCTCCTATCGATGAGTATGAGGGCGACGAGGGCGAACTGATTCTTGATGTAACGGCTCCCGACCTTGCCGTCCTAATTGGTCGTCATGGTCGCACCCTTGATGCCCTTCAGGTTATGTTCTCGCTGTTGGTGAGCCGCAAGCTTGGCTTTAGGTATCCGGTTGTCGTCGACGTCGAGGGATATAAGAGCCGCCGCCAGGACAAAGTTGCCTCTATGGCTCAGTCTGCTGCCGAGCGGGCAGTTCGCACCCACAAAAGCGTTTCGCTTCCTCCCATGAATGCCTACGAGCGCCGTCTGGTTCATATTGCTCTTCGCGGCAACGATGCCGTCGACACGCATTCCGAGGGTTCTGACCCCGATCGTCATGTTGTGATTGTTGCTCGATAACCTAAACGAGCTTATCTTAAGGGGGCGTGGTTTCCACGTCCCCTTTTTTTGTCAAAAGTTCTTGATACACTGATTTTTGTCAGATAGGAGTTTGTCTTGTTTGTACTAACCGATGAGCAGACAAGTCAGATGCTTAGTCGTCTAATTTCGTATTGCGAAGACTATTCTTTGAAGGTCTCCCATGATGCCCTACGCTCCTGTATTGAGCATCTTGATCTCGTTTTGGAGGCTAATAAGACCACCAATCTTACGCGCATCCTAAATATCGAAGATGCGGCTGTTCTTCATATTCTTGATTCGCTTGTGTTGCTTCCCTATATAGACATAGCTCCAGAAGGCGCTTTGTTAGACATGGGTACTGGTGCTGGGTTTCCCGGTATCCCTTTGACAATTGCTAGCGGACGTAAGGCTACCTATATCGATTCGGTTGGCAAGAAGGTTGATGCCGTTAACTCATTTGTTGAGGCTCTCAGTCTCAAGCATGCTCACGCGGTTCATGATCGTCTTGAAGAATATGCCCGAAGCCATAAGAAACAGTTTGCTGTTGTTACTGCTCGTGCACTTGCACCGTTACCAGTTCTCGTCGAGTACGCTTCACCATTTCTAATAGATAGTGGTCTCTTTGTTATCACTAAGGGAAACCCGTCAGACGTCGAACTTCAGTCTGGTCTAACCGCCGCTAGCATATGCGGGTTCACCACACTTATGACAGATGATTTAGATTTGCCAAATGGCTTGGGTCATCGCGAGTTTATCATTCTAAAAAAATCTCGTCCGGCAGCTATCTCGCTTCCACGTGCTAATGGCATGGCGAAGAAGAATCCGCTTGCCTAGATGTTTCACGTGAAACATAATGGATAGTGATTACTTGTTATGTTTCACGTGAAACATAACAGATGATGAATCGGAATGTTTCACGTGAAACATCCTCCGTTTAACAGCTTAAAATACACCAGGAGGGACCGTGGGATTTCGCGACGTTAAGCGTTCGAAGAGCGCAAAAGACACGCGTATCATTGCAATCATCAATCAAAAGGGTGGTGTGGGTAAGTCCACCACAGCAGTAAACCTTGCAGCAGCACTGGGTGAACTGGGTCGAAAGACGCTGATTGTCGATTTTGATCCACAGGGTAATAGCACGAGCGGCTTTGGAATCGAAAAAGAAGAACTCGATAACTGCATCTATGATGCATTGCTGAATGATGTTCCGGCTGAATCGCTTGTTCTGGATACAAATTGCAGTAAAGTATTTGTAATTCCGGCTACTATCCAGCTTGCAGGTGCCGAAATTGAGCTTGTAAGCGCAATTGCACGAGAAACACGCTTGAAAGATCTGCTTGAGCCTGTTAAGGATGAGTTTGATTTTATATTTATTGACTGTCCGCCTTCACTTGGCTTGCTGACCATTAATGCGTTGACGGCGGCGGACAGTGTTCTGATTCCGATTCAGTGTGAGTATTACGCACTCGAAGGTGTCACGAAGCTGCTTGAGTCGATGAAGATGGTCAAAACACGCCTAAATAAGAGCCTTGATACCTATGGCGTGCTTATGACGATGTATGATTCGCGAACATCGCTCTCAAATCAGGTTGTCGAAGAAGTGCAGTCGTACTTTGGCGATAAGGCATTTAAGACCTTGATTCCGCGTACGGTTAAAATATCAGAAGCACCGTCGTTCGGTGAGCCGGTAATTACATATGCGCCGCAAAATAAGGGTGCAAAGGCGTATATGAACCTTGCCAAAGAGGTGATCAAGCGTGCCTAGTCCTAGGAAGCGTGGCGGTTTGGGTCGCGGACTCAATGCATTGGTCTCCGAAGCAGAATATGAGACCGGTGGATCTGCGACGTCCGCATCCAATACTGCTTCGGAAACTAAACTTCCAATCGAAGATATCGTTCCGAATCCCAACCAACCCAGAATTCATTTTAATGAGACCGAGCTTCGAGAGTTGAGTGAGTCGATTCAGGAGCATGGTGTTCTTCAGCCACTTCTTGTACGCAAGCACGGTAATGGCTATGAGATTATCGCGGGTGAGCGCCGTTATCAGGCTTCTAAGCTCGCTGGACTTGAGGAAGTTCCTGTCATCATAAAAGATGTTGATGATGAACAGATGCTTGCGCTTGCATTGATTGAAAATCTGCAACGCTCTGATCTCAATCCCGTCGAAGAGGCTAAGGGGTATCGACAGCTCATCGATGCGAGTGGTATGACTCAAGAGGCCTTGTCGAAGGCTGTTAGCAAGTCTCGCTCTGCAATCACCAATTCGCTGCGCCTACTTGATCTTCCAGAGGTTGTTCAGCAGATGATCTTTGAAGGTAAACTGACTGCTGGCCATGCTCGTGCAATTCTTGCAGTTCCATACGAAGATGCACGCATTAAGTTAGCTGAGAAGGTTGTTGCGGAAGGATTGTCCGTCCGCGCGACAGAAAATCTAGCTCCGTTGTTTTCTGCCGGAGAGACACCAAAAACGCCTCGAACCGCAACGCCTCAGTCTTTTAAGAAGGCGGCACGCGTTCTGCGTCAGGTGTTTAACACGAACGTTCGCGTAAAGAGCTCGCGCGGCAAGAACAAGATCGAGATTGAATTTAAGGATGAAGAGGAACTCTCTCGCATTCTTGGCGAAATCATTCAGTTTGATCAAGGAGGTCAGGATGAGGAATAAAGTTCTGACTGCTGTCGCTTTGGCTGCTACTGTTGCAGTTGGCGCTTTTGCCGGTTATAAGATTGCGACAGATGATGAATTGCGTGGTCGTTTACTTCGCGGAGCGCAGGATATCGTTGATACCTCAAAAAAGAAAATGGATGTTATGACCGAGGACGTTGCCATGCGTACGGCTCAGATGACTAAGAATCCCAAGATCAACCAAGATTGGGTTAATCATCAATGGGAAAATGTAGGCCTTTAGGTACCTAACAATGACTCATCTATTCTGAAGGGTTCCTTGTCTGATCACCAGTACAGGGATCCCTAATATCGTCCTAAATAATGCTGGACAATCGTATGATGCAGATAATCGATGAATATGAAACAGCCCCAGTTGCAATTAAGCAACCGGGGCTTTCTGATGTTTCACATGAAACGTTTAGGCTGGTCTCCCCTACGCGTTCTTCTGAACTTTGAAACGCTGCTTGAGTTGGCCACAAGCCGCATCGATATCGTTGCCACGAGAGTTGCGGATCGTGGTCTCGATACCACGGGACTCAAGACGGCGTTGAAGGTCTTCTACCTTATGGATCGGTGACGGCTTGAGCGGGCTGCCCTCAATATCGTTGAGCTGAATCAGGTTGACGTGGCACAGCGTGCCCTCGCAGAAGTCGCAGAGTGCCTGCATTTCGGGGTTGGTGTCGTTGACGCCCTCGATCATGGCATATTCGTATGTCGGACGGCGGCCGGTCTTCTCGGTGTAGAGCTGCAGTGCCTCGTGAAGGCGCAGGAGTGTGTATTTCTTGACACCGGGCATGAGCTTATTGCGTGTGGACTGGATAGCGGAGTGCAGCGAGACAGCTAGGGTGAACTGCTCGGGAATGTCGGCAAACTTACGGATGGCAGGAATAACACCGCTGGTAGACACGGTGAGATGGCGCGCTCCAATGCCGATACCGTCGGGGTCATTAAGGATGCGCAGCGCCTTAAGAACCTCATCGTAGTTGGCAAAAGGCTCGCCCTGGCCCATGAACACTACGCTTGTCGCGCGCTCGCCAAAATCATTGGAAACGTGAAGTACCTGGTCGACGATTTCCTGGGCGGTCAGCGAGCGCCTGAGGCCGTTGAGACCGGTAGCGCAAAAAGCACAGCCCATTCCGCAGCCGGCTTGGGTGGATACGCAGACAGAGAGCTTGTTACGACGGGGCATGCCGACGGTCTCGACAGAAATGCCATCGTGGTACTCGAGTAGGTATTTACGAGAGCCGTCCTTGGACACCTGCTTGGTGAGCTCGGTCGGCGTGTCGAAGGCAAAGGCCTCCTTTAACTGCTCGCGGAAAGCCTTGGGAAGGTTGGTCATATCGTCAAACGAACAAACGTTCTTCTCAAAAACCCATTCAATGAGCTGCTTCGCGCGGAAAGCGGGCTGGCCGAGTTCGGCCACGAGCTCGCGAATATCGTTTTGGCTCAAGTCGCGAATGTCCTGAGATTTAGTCCTGGGATTCATGGAAGCCTTTCGATTTTGGGGAAACGTAGGGGGTATCGCTACAATATGGTATCAGCTGCAGAAATCATAGAGGAGGAGTCTGCCCATGCCGGGTAAAAGCCTAGAGAACATGCACGTAGCGGTCTTGGCGGGCGGCCATTCCGCCGAGCGCGAGATTTCGCTCAATTCAGGAAAGAAC
The DNA here is from genome assembly GCF_052118785.1 of Collinsella sp. LCP21S3_A9. NCBI lineage: Bacteria > Bacillati > Actinomycetota > Coriobacteriia > Coriobacteriales > Coriobacteriaceae > Collinsella > Collinsella sp. LCP21S3_A9. The sequence goes on from NZ_JBQKGN010000016.1 coordinate 18,747, forward strand.
GTCGTGGTGGCCCTAAAGGAGGCTGGCTACACTTCGGTGGAGCTGCTCGATACGGCTGCCGATGATTTTATGGTGACTATGGCAACTGGCGATTTTGACGTGGCGTTTATCGCCATGCACGGCGCCGGCGGCGAGGATGGCGCCATGCAGGGAGCCATGGAGACGCTGGGTATCCCCTATACGGCGTCGGGTGTGCTCGCCAGTGCGTGTGGCGCCGATAAAGAGGTTTCAAAGCTTCTGTATGCCAAGGCGGGCATCCCCATTGCCCCCGGTTTGGCGCTTGAGGCGGGCGACGAGGTTGATATCGATCGCATCGTTGAGATTTGCGGCGAGCGTTGCTTTGTAAAGCCCGCCGTCAACGGCTCCAGCTACGGCATCTCCCTGGTACACGAGCCCTCTGAGCTGCCTGCCGCCATCGCCAAGGCCTTTGAGTACGGCGATAAGGTGCTGGTCGAAAAGTGCATCGAGGGAACCGAGATTACCGTAGGCGTCTACGGCGAGGATGACGTGCGCGCCCTGCCGATCGTCGAGATTCGCAAGCCTGAGGACTGTGAGTTCTACGACCTGGATGTGAAGTACGTCGATCCCACGGATATCCACCGTATTCCGGCGCAGATTTCGCCCGAAAACTATGCTCGTGCCCAGGAACTAGCCTGTGCGGCCCACAAAGCCCTCGGCTGTCTGGGCATTTCGCGCAGCGATTTTATCGTGAGCGAGGACGGCCCCGTCATCCTCGAGACCAATACGATTCCTGGTATGACCGATACGTCGCTGTATCCGGACGAGATTCGTCATACCAAAGACATGACCTTCCCGCAGGTCTGTGACAGTCTGATTCGCATGGGTCTCCGTCGAGCGGGCATTGCATGCTAATCGAGGATGCTGTATCTCCTGGAACGCCGCGGTTTGTCATTGATTCCTATGCAACGCTCGCCGAGCGTGCCCGCACACAATCGTTTGGCCTTATCGAGGAGGATGTTATCGTCCTCGATACCGAGACCACGGGTCTTTCGGTCCAGGACAACGAGCTTATCGAGATTTCCGCGGCCCGTCTTTCGGGCCGCGAGGTCGTTGACCGCTTTGACACGTTTGTGCATCCCAAGCAGCTGATCCCTGCCGAAATCACTGAGCTCACAAGCATCACAAACGCCGATGTGGCCGATGCCCCCTCGGCTGTAGAGGCCGTGGCTGCGCTCGCCGATTTTGTGGGCGGGTGCCCGGTTATCGCGCACAATGCCACGTTTGACCGATCATTCATCGAATCGGTCAAGGGCGGTGTCAACGTCAGCGACATCTGGATCGATTCGCTGGCGTTGTCCCGTATCGCGCTGCCGCGCCTGGCATCGCACAAGTTGTCCTTTATGGCCGATCTGTTTGGCTGCGACTCCGTGTCGCACCGTGCAAATGCGGATGTCGATGCCCTGTGTGGGGTGTGGCGCGTGCTGCTGGTTGCCCTTACGGACTTGCCGCAGGGCCTTATGGCGCGTCTGGCGGATATGCACGCGGATGTTCCTTGGTCCTATCGTCCCATTTTCTCTTTTTTGGCAGGTCAAAACCCCGGCTCGATTTTCTCGCTTGCCGCCGCCCGCGCCGACGTGCTCAAGGCCGATCGCGCCGATGATCGCGTGGATGCCGACGAGCTGCCGGTTCTTAACATGCCGAGCCGCGAAGAGATTGAGGCGGATTATGCCCCCGGTGGTCTAGTCAATCGCATGTATCCCACTTATGAGCCGCGCGACGAGCAGATTGCCATGGCGCTCGAGGTGCGCGACGCGTTGGTTACGGATACGCATCGCGTGATAGAGGCCGGTACGGGCGTCGGTAAATCGATGGCGTATCTCGTGCCCTTTGCCGAGGCCGCCCGCCGAAACAACATTACCGTTGGCATTGCGACCAAATCGAATAATCTTGCCGATCAGCTTATGTACCACGAGCTGCCAAAACTCGCCGAACAGCTGGACGGAGGCTTGTCATTCTGTGCGCTCAAGGGATATGACCACTATCCGTGCCTGCGCAAACTCGAGCGCATGAGCCGAAGTCAGGCCGAGATTACCACCAAGCGCGATCCTGCCGACACGCTCACAGCGGTTGCGGTGATCATGGCGTATGTGTGCCAATCTGCCGATGGTGACCTCGATTCGCTCGGCATTCGCTGGCGCAGCGTCAACCGTCCCGACTTTACGACGGCCTCGCGCGAATGCGCTCGCCGCCTGTGTCCGTTCTTCCCCGATAAATGCCTCGTCCACGGTGCCCGTCGTCGCGCGGCGCATGCCGATGTTGTGGTCACAAATCATTCCCTGCTGTTTCGCAACGTTGCGGCCGAAGGGAGAATTTTGCCTCCCATCCGCCACTGGGTAATCGACGAGGCCCATTCCATCGAGCGCGAGGCGCGCCGCCAGTGGGCGCGCGTGGTCTCGGCAGACGAATCTCGCGTGCTATTTGAGCGCCTTGGCGGGTCGAGCTCCGGTGCATTGAGCCAGGTATCTCGTGATTTGTCGACATCCGAAGGCTCCACGCTTTATCTGGGGCTCACCGCGAAGGCGACGTCTACGGTCGCACGCGCGAGCATGGCACTCGCCGAGGTGTTTGACGGCGTGCGTGAGCTCGGCCGTCGCGCCCGCGGTGGCTACGACAGCGCAAATCTGTGGATTGGCCCCGAGTTGCGCGAGTCGGATGACTGGCATGACTTCTTGCAGTCTGCCAGCGCTGCTATCGATGCCCTGGAGCAGGCGGATAAAAATGTTGCCGCGCTGGTGCAGGCTGTCGTTGCCGATAAACCCGAGGTCGTCGTCGACCTGGGCGATATTTCGCGCCGTCTGCACGAGCTGGCCGAGAACCTCAAGCTCATCATTGACGGCACCGACGAGCATTATGTGTACTCGCTGCAGGTCAACCGCCGCCTACGTGCGGGCGGAGAATCCATGACCGCCGAGCGCATCGACATCGGCGAGGCCCTGGCGAACGAGTGGCTGCCCGAGGTACATACGGCCATCTTTGCCTCGGCAACCATGACGGTGTCCAAGAGCTTTGAGCACTTTAACCATGCCGTAGGCCTCGATCGCATCGCCGCTTCGGCATCCTCGTCACTACATCTGGATTCGAGCTATGACTTCGATTCGAACATGGCCGTAGTCGTGGCGGGGGACATTCCCGACCCTCGCGACCGCGAGGGCTATCTGTCCGCGCTCGAGCGCGTACTGGTCGATGCCCATCTTGCCATGGGCGGGTCGGTGCTCACGCTGTTCACCAATCGCCGCGATATGGAAGACCTGTACGCTCGGGTTGAGCCCAAGCTGGCGCGTGCCGGCCTGGAACTCAATTGTCAGCAGCGCAATTCGTCTCCCCGTCGCTTGCGCGATCGCTTTATCAACGAGTCGACCTCGTCGCTCTTTGCTCTCAAGGCTTTTTGGGAGGGCTTCGATGCCAGCGGCGAGACGCTGAGATGCGTCATTATCCCCAAGCTGCCATTCTCGAGCCCCACCGATCCTCTCTCGTGCGAGCGCAATCTGCGCGAGGACCGCGCCTGGGTACGCTACTCGCTGCCCGAGGCGGTTCTCGAGGTCAAGCAGGCGGCCGGTCGCCTGATTCGCTCATCGACCGATTGCGGCGTGTTGATTTTGGCCGACCCGCGTCTGGTGACGAAGGGTTACGGCAAGAAATTTCTGACATCGCTGCCTACCAGCTCGTATCAGCGCATCGAAACGGCGCAGATCGGCCACTATCTTCAGTTATGGCGCCAAGCGCACGAACGCCATCGCTAAGAACGGAAGGCCATTGCCTCGGCGGCATCACATAGGCGCTTCGAAAGGGCGGGGTCGTCTGCGATGCGGATGGCTCCGCCCGCTGCGATAATCTGGCTAAACAGCCAGTTTTCGGAGCTATAGGAAACGGTCACGCTTGCCGTACCCTCCCCATCGGCTTTAATTGACCTGATACCTGCCCACCTCACGCGTTCTGCCATATCGAGCGGCATCAGGAGCTTAACGCTCTGGCTTGCCTGTGCAAGGGAATCGTGCAGGGACGTGTTTTCGGTCGTGTGACGCACGACGGAGTCCTCCGTCAGCAGAAGCTCCTCGATCTTGTCCATACGGTAGGAGCGCTGCCCGTCTGCCTCGACATCCCAGGCAATCAGGTACGTTTGGTCGCCGTTGGTCGTGATCTTTAGGGGGTCGATCAATCGCCTGCGTGGATGCTGGTCGTCCAGGGAGCGGTAGGTGACGAGGCATCGCACGCCATCCTGAATTGCACAGCAGAGTTGCTGCCAATAAGATCCGCGGGCGACGGTATCGTCAACGCGTTGGTTGTATCCGAGTTCCGCCGGAAGGAGTGCGCGCCGGATACGCGCCGCCGCGCACTCCTCGATTCCGAGTGACTCCAATTCATGGTTGAGTACGGCGCCCTCGGCGGCACTCAGGCGAAGCGGCAGCACACGGCCCGCATCGCCGATGAGAACCACACGTTCATCGTGGCATTCGCAAATGATGCGCGCGCCCGATTCGCGGTCTGCGAGCGTCGAGATGATGCCGATGATCTCGTCGAGCGAAGCTCCGGAGATATCGAAGCGACTGCAGATTTCGTCTCGCGTCATGCCCGCCTCGCCGGCGGCATAGAGTGCCTCCATAATGTCGATGGAGCGCGAGAGCCTTTGTTCGCTGGTGAGCTTACGCACGGCCATGAGCGCTCACTGTCCTTTCGATGAGGCGGTTCCACGCCTGCTTGAGTTCGTTGGGCGCTACGGGCCTCATACCGTCAACGCTGTGTTCCATGCAAAATGACGCCGCCGCATTCAGGTCGCGAACGTCAACGGTCCAGGTCCAGCCGTCTTTGGCGTGCTCGAGCCTTCCTCGCCCACGTGTGAGGCCGTGGACCATGTCGGATTGAGCCTGCGGAGCAAACGAGAAAGTTGCCGTGACGGGCTGGCAATCGGAGAAATCGAATTCAAAGAAGAGGTAATCGTTGAGATTGAAGTCTGCGGGAATGGCGTAGGCCCGCGATGGACGCCACGCACGAACGATGCGATCGCAGCGAAAGGTTCTGATTTTGCCGGTGGCGTCATCTAGGCCGCAAAAGTAGGCCGTTCCTTCGCGCTCGAACATGCCGTAGACGCAAACAGTGCGTTGTCGTTGCTCACCCCGTCCGTTTTGATACAAAAAGCGCAGCGCGCATCGGTCGGCAAACGCGCTCCATACCGCATCGACCGTCGGCGAGTGAAGAACGGGGGGCTCGGCCGTATTCGTCTCGCCGGTAAGATAGGCAATTTTGGAGCGTATGTCGGCGAGCGGGGTCGCAAAGGCCGAAGAGCCCGTGATGAGGGTCTGATCGATAGCGTTTAGCAGAATGTCGGCATCGTCTGCGGTGATCAAGCCGCCCGCGGCAAACGTATGCTCACGGTCGATTGTCCAGGCGCTCTCCTCGGTCTCCTGGGCACCCGCGGCGCGAACTTCCTTGATCACAATGCCCCGCTCGAGTAGCTTGTCGCGGTCGCGGCGAAATTTTCGCTTATCCGAGTCGACGTTGCCCGATCCGTAGCCTAGGTCAGAATCCAGCACGATCTGCTCGGTAGTTACGGGCTCGGGGGAACTGTTGAGGACAAAGAAAAGGTTGAGGATACGCTGGGCGGTTTTGTCGAAACCGGGTTCTGGCGCATTTGTTTTGTTTGTCACGGTCATATCGCTTACCGTCATAGAATCCTCGCATGGGAAGGTTATTTGATGCCATGATTTTAATCCGATATGGAGATTAGGCTATATCCTTGTCCGCTCAGTGCGTTAAGATGCCCAGAATTCGGCCGATTGCGTTCGCTCGGGGTATACTTTCGACTATATACGGTTCTAATGTGCAAGCATTGGGCCTATTTGTCGGATTATGGATGTGGAGCGCACATGGCGAACACCCAGAACTATATCAATCATCTGCTACAGGGCACGGGCATCACGCCGGCGTGCAGCGAAGAAGAGCGTTTGGCTGCCGAGGATATCGCCCAGATCTTCCGCAATCATGGCTTTGATCCCGAAGTCCAGGAATTTAACGCTCCTGCACCCAGCAGGCTGGCATTTGCCGTCACAGGCATTCTGTCTTTTGCCGGTGCCCTGCTTATGGGTATTGGCGGCAGCATCGGCTTAATCGGTGTTCTGCTGGCCATCGTCGGTGCTGTGTTGTATGTGCTCGAGCGTACCGGTCGCCCTGTTATTTCTCGCCTGGGCAAGACGGGCGTGAGTCAAAATGTCATTGCCTATCACAAGGCCACAGGTCCGCTTGCATCTCCGCGCAACCGTCCGGTGGTTGTTGTCGCCCATTACGATTCTCCGCGTGCCGAGCTCCTCGCTCGCGAACCGTATGCGCCGTATCGCGCGCTCATCGCCAAGATGCTGCCGGTCGCCACGATTGTCCCCGCTGCCGTCGCCATTCTGCGTATTCTGCCGCTCCCCGGCGCTTTGAAGGTTCTGCTTTGGATCGTTGCGATCCTCGCCTCTCTTGTGGCGCTCGCCAACGCGGCCAATATCATTGCCAACCGTTTTGTTCTTCCCTATACGTCCGGTGCGGTCTGCAATAAGTCTTCTGTAGCCGCGATGCTCGGTGTCATGGATAACGTTGCTCCTTACCAAGGCGAAAACGAGTTCCCCAACGACATTCCGTTTGATGACTATTTTGGTGAGCAAAAGCGTCGTGCCGAGGAGATGGCGCGCGCGGCGGCTGAGTATGCCGCTGCCCAGCAGCAAAACGACTACGGCAACACGATCGAGTACGAAGAACCCTCCTACAACGAGGACGAGTTTGGCCAGCCGATCGCTCCCGAATCCGAGCAGGGCGAAGTTTTTGACGAGCAGATCGATGGCTTTGAGGGTGCCTCAGCTGACGAAACCCTGATTGGTGTCATTGCTCCCGAGGCTCAGGCTGAAGCCGAGGTTGCTGCCGAGCCGGTCGCGGATGAGGATGTCGTCGAGTCGATTGGGGCGCCCGCTGTCGCTGAGCCGAGCGAGCCCGAGCCCAAGCTGTATCGCAATGCTGCCGGTAATATTCGCTTTGGTTCTGATGCCATTCGTGCCTTGGGGATGCTTCCCGAGTCGTGCACGCTTGATTACGAAGAGGGCGAGGAGCCGACGATCGATCCCGCGCCTGCTTCGGTTGAACCTGTCGCCGCGCCTGCCGACGAGCCCGTCGTCGATACCGAGCCCGAGACGGAACCCGAGCCCAGCCCTGCACCCGAGCCGGACACCGCTGCACCCGCTCCGGTGGTTCAGGATGTGTACGACGATTCCGCCAGCGATTACGATGAGTATCCGCAGCGCGTTTCCTATGAGAGCGATACCGATTTTTCGGCCGATCTACCGGTCGCGACGCCCCATGCCGATATAGCATCTGCGTTCTCTTCGATTGGAGCCAGCGCTTCAAGCTTCTTTAAGGGCGCACTCGCTAAGGGTAAAAAACTTGTCGACGACCTTGAGGAAAAGCGTGCCGCTGCGCGCGAGGTGGCAGAGCAGGAGGCTATTGCCCACCAGCAGGCTGCCGAGGCCGAGCGTGAGCGTGCGGCGCGGGAATTTGAACAGCATGAGGCTGAGCAGCCTGCCGCGACGGAGGTCGCCGAGGCTACGACGTCCTTTGAGGCCCAGCAGCCAATCGACGCCACCGAGACGCTCGATGCCGCGAAGTTCGATGCCACGATAACGTTCGAGAAGCAGGGTACTGCCATCGCCGATCCCCTTTCTGTTTCCGATGAGTCCCAGGATGCTGCAGATGAGATCGAGGCGCCCGAAGCCGAGCCGGCTGAGAGTTTCGATGCCGAGCAGGTTGAGAACGTTGACGCCGAGCCGAACACCGCCGACGAGATTGAAACCGAAGCGACGGTCGTCGTTGAGCAAGAAGAGACACCGGTGATTTCTAACGCCGATGAGTCCAGGCCGTACTCTACGCAGATCTTTACCATGCCTGCCCCGAGCGATCCCGGCTCCACGGTTGCCAACCCCGCATCGGCGCGGGTCGAGACGGTTGATTCGCTCATGGCACAGATTTCGTCCAAGGCCGCACCGCGTCCGCAGATGAATATCCCCGATCCCGCTTCTGCTCCGGTGCCCACACCTTCTTCTTCGCCGCTTGCCTCGGTCCCCGATCCGTCGCTGCCCTCGATGCAGCAGGCCAACGTCGCATCCCGCACATCCCTCTTCGATCTTCCCGACCCCTCGGCTCAGGCCGACGATCCTTTCGCGACGGCTCAGGGGCCCGAGCCCACGTCGGCACCGGTTGCCCCCTCCATGCCCGTTTCTTCGGGCGCTCAGCCCATCGAAACCATCTCGGCTCCCGTCGCCAAGGAGGCAAAGCCTCAGAAGCGCGGTCTGGGCGGCTTGTTCGGACGCAAAAAGAAAAATGAGCAGAACAGCATGAGCGACTGGCTGGGCGTCGAGGATGACTACGATGCCAAGAAGTCTGGCCGCGGTATCGGCTCTTGGGATAACTTTGAGGACGATGATAACGGCTGGAAGGGCGGTGCCACCTCTTCTGACGGCGCTTCTGCCGAGGACATGCTTTCGGCTGTTGCCTCCATGGGTGATGACGAGCTGCTTGGTCACGATATCTGGTTTGTGGCAACGGGTGCCTCGGATTGTGACGGCGCCGGTATGAAGGCGTTCCTCGAAGCCCATCGCGATAAGCTGCGTGGTGTGTTCTTTATCAATCTTGAGTCCATTGGAGCCGGTAGGCTTTCGGTCGTGACGGTCGAAGGCGAGCAGCAGTTGCTCAAGGGTGATCGCCGCATCATGAATCTGGTCAGCAAGGTGTGCAAGTCGTTCCACGTTGATTGTGGCGCGTTTGAGATGCCCTATTCCAAGACCGATGCCTATGCCGCGCTCGAGGCGAGCCGTCGCGCCCTCACAATTGCCGGTGTCGATGGCCCGCGTCTTGCCTGCGCGCGCACCGAAGACGATTTGCCGTACAACGTCAACCCGACGAACATCGCTACGGTGTCCGAGGTTGTCACCGAGGTCATCCGCCGTTCGTAGCGGACCTCTAAGGAGTTAGCGTGTTTTCATACATCAAACGCCATTGGCCCGTCTATGTGGTTCTGTTTTTGATCGCCATCGCTATGGGTTTGGGGGCCGCATATATCGTGGGCGCTAAGGGGTCGACGCCCAGGTCCACGATGAGCGAAGAGGTGGAGCAAGAGCAGAGTTTGGGTGCCGACGGCATTTCGGATGGCGATCTGGAACTTGTTGACGGCGGGTCTGCGTCTACGGAATAGCCTTTGGTTACATACGCCAGATAACGGGCGAGCCGGCATATCGGCTCGCCCGTTATTTCTACCTACTCCTCTTTTGATGCCGAGCTTAGCCAAGTGAGCCAAATTGCTGTGCCACCGGCGGTCAATAATGCGGTGAGAAAAGAGATGATGGGTGCATTGCCCGTATTTGGAAGATCCTGCGGAATGGCGCATTTTTGAACAACACGATCTTTATCGTGCGACTCGAGTTTTTCGCCTCCTCCGTTGCGGCAAAGGTCAACACGGGCACTGTTGGCGAGTGCGGTTTGGGGCGTATAGGATGAGGTTGCACACATCCGGATGATTGCTCCGTGTAAATCCGATTTGAGGGCTGCCGCCGCGTCGTCAAGGTCGTCATGCTCGTCTTTAAGCCCATTGCGATTCCAAGAATCGTTGTCGCGCCGGGTCGTAAAGTCTGCGGAAACCGATCCATACTCAAAGCGAATCCCCGTGATAACAGCGTCGTCCGAAAGCGTAAGGTCCTTTACTTCGAGGGTGGAAGACTCCGTGGTCGAGACATCGGCTTTCCAAAGACTCCAGCCATCGTAATCGACAATCCGCACATCCTCGCCCAGCCGCTCTTTGACCTCGGCTGTCTCGAGCCACGGGTTGGTGTGTTCATCGTCAAGTGTGGCGTTGGCCTTTTCCTTTATGCCCAACTTGTCTGCCGGTGACGTTCGATACCAAACATTGCAGAGCCCGTTTAAGTCGCCGACGGCGATTGGGGTTTTAATGGCGACAAGTTTGGCCGTGCCGTCTTTGGCACATTCGAGATCGTCGGTGACGGTGAACTCGTCGACCCAGGTGCTCGATTCGTTTTGAGCGTCGATGGTGTAGGAATAGGAGCCCTTACTGTCGGGTTGCGTCGCCGCCCGGTTTTTACCGTCGCCGTTCGCTACTGTTCCCTTTGCGGTTGGCCGCGCGATTTCTTGTTGCTTGTCGACGCTCCCCTTAATCTCAATCGGTGTATCCGTCATGGTTACGGCCTGGATCTTCCCCGTATCCTCGACTTCAAAGGATACGTCTTCAGCGAGGTCATAGGAGCGCGGGGACATTGTTTCGCGTAGGGTATAAGAACCGGGTTCAAGGTGCTCCACGCGATGGGGCTGCTCGGATGATATCCAAGAATCAATTTCTGTTCCATCGGCGTCGCATAAGACCAGTCGGGCGCCTTTAACTTCATGCTTGCCTGTCATATCGACCTTGGAGAAATCGACCTTGGTGTAATCATTAGACAATTCGATCTGCGACTCGACCACGGGGACCTTCTGGTCGATATAAGCAAGCTCAACGATATGTGCTGTCCGATCAAGTAGATAGCCGTCGGGAGACTGGGTTTCAACGACTTCGTATCGTGCCGTTCCGCAACCCAGCGAAAGGTTGTCTACGCGAGCTTTACCCTGTTCATCAGTTGTGACGGCGGCAACGGCTTCACCGGCAAGGGCGGCAATGTGGCCATCGGGACAAACGATATCGTCGGCAGCGCGAATTTCAAACTTGGCACCAGATAGGGCACTGCCGTCTACTGCGTCAGCCTTCACGATCTCGATGCTTCCGGTTGCCGCGCTGTTGAAATACGAGACGGCGGCGATAGGTGTGAGATCTGCATCGGCAGGAATCGTCACCTTCAGTTCGTCGCCCACAAGGTAGGGCGCTTTGGCTGCGACTTCTCGTACGTAATATGTGCCCGGCTTGAGCGATTCTGGCAACGTGACGGTGCCGGTCTCATTGGTGGTAAAGGTGTTCATAACGTTGTGCGTCGGATACCAGCATGTTTGAGAGATGGGTTCACGGTTGCTGTTGAGCAGCTGAAAACTAAAGCCGGCAAGGGGGACGGAAGCTCCCGTCTGGGCATCGCGTTTGATGATTTGGAGATGTGTCGAAAGGGTGTGATTGTCCACTATGTACTGAAGCTTGGCTCCGTCGGCGATTTGCTCGGGCGCGATGGTCCAATCTTCTGCCCGCTTGAAGCCTGCGGGAACAGTTTCCGGGACCTCGTGAACGGTATACCCCTCACGATCGTAGGGGATGGCTCCGTGGACGCCGTCCGGTCGTGTGCCCGCGCCAAACCAGGCCTTGGGCTGGTCTTTGGTGGATGCGAAGCCATAGATATTTGTCGTCAATGTGCCTACGACCTGCTTAGAGCTGTTGCTGACGATTTCAAAGACGACGCCTTCCGCTGGCTGTTCTAATCCCGATTGCTCGCCGTTCCCGTAATCCTTGAACTTGGAAATCTCGAGGTCAAACGCAACATGAGTATTGGGGATGCGGCGTTCGAGCTCAACGACGCCCGTGTCGTTTAGTTGATTGGGGCCGACCGTATAGGTCCAGCTGTCATGGGGGAGCAGGTAGCCCTCTGGTGCTTTCGATTCGTAGAGGGTAAAGGTTCCCAGGGGAATGCCGCTTAAGGTCGCCTGGCCATCGCCTTCGGTCGTGAAGGTACGCGTCCACCCAGGGGTAGATTGCGAGACACAGGTAAATTCGGCTTTGGCGAGCGAGGTTCCCGCCTGCGCTCCGGCATTCGTGGCGGCATCGGTTTTAACGACACGCAGCGTGATAGAACCTGGCTGCTCGTTGATTGTGACATGTCCGCCGCTCTTTCCGGTGGTAAAGGCAATGCGATCGCGTCGGGACAGATAGCCTGTCGGCGCTTTGGTTTCGATTAGGTAGTATGCCGTGTTGGGCAAAAGTGTTGCCCGTGCACGACCGTTGCCGTCCATTTTGATGCTGCCGACGTGTTTGTCTGTGTTTTCCTCAAAGATGTTAAACGTCGCCCCACCTAACTGATACGTATCGTTCTCGCTGGTAATGACAGTGTCTGCAGATCTTTTCTCAAAGGATACGTTGATGGTGGGCAAAACGTAGAGCATATCCTGGTGCCGGCCTTCGTTAGAGACGGGTCCGTGATAGCGTCTGGCGCGATGCGGGTCGGCCTTAATATTTCCGGCTTTTGCGTTGTCGTAGAGCCAGCGCGCCGCCGCGACAACCTCGGCGTCTTGATCGAACTTGCCGCTTTTGGCAACGCCGGCGTTGTTTGTATACGCAAAAGAGCCATCGGGGCGCGTGGTTCCTTTGAGCATCCACACGGCAATCTGGGTTGCGGCGCGGGCGCGTTCGGCCGTTAGGTTATGGCCGCCAAATGATGTGGCGGAGGGGTATCCATGGCAGATGACGGCGGCAAACTCGTTGTCGAGCCATGTCCAACCCTGATTGTAGGTCCGCCAGGGTCCTCCTGGGCTGCTGGGGCCGGGGCAGTCTTGGTTCATGCAGTAAGAAATCGAGGTGTCTTGTGCCTCGTACTTGCCAATGCCAAACGGTCCGCACATATCGCTGATGGTGCGAAAACTAAGCGTATCGTTTCCATCGACGGCGCAGGCGGTACCAGGCGTGGCGCAGGCTAGAAACAACAAGAGGAATAGGAGCAGCGGTGCTGTTGCGATTGCGCTGTGGACAGAGTGCGTGGGTGCATTGGACATGGCTGCTCCTTATCCTTTGTGCGCCGCGCTGGGAGATTGCGGCGCGTGGGATGAGATTAGCGCCGGGGGTCATACGGGTAAGTACCGCGAGCTGACCAAGAACTTGCCAAGTTCCCAACAAATGGAGACCGGTTTTAGATAATCAAACAAAAGAGCAGGTAGAAGACGGTGTAAAACAGGTTACTCGAGTCCCTGTTTTCGCAATTCGAGCAACAAGAAGATGATTTTCCATGCGTAAAACAAGGGTTAGCGCCCTTGTATCAAACAAGACAACCGCGTTATACTATCCCCCACATATGCGGGCATCGCCAAGTGGTAAGGCATCAGCTTCCCAAGCTGACACTCGCGGGTTCGAGTCCCGTTGCCCGCTCCAGTTAAAAGTACAAGCACGGCACCATCACGGTGTCGTGCTTTTTTCAATAAAGCGCCGGGACTCGAACCCGACAGGGTGTGAGCGTTAAGCAAACGCGAAGCGTTTGTAGCGAGCAGGTGAAGGCGCCGACAGGCGCCTGAAGCCGGTGCGGATTTGCGAAGCAAATGCGCGGATGTCCCGTTGCCCGCTCCAGTTAAAAGTACAAGCACGGCACCATCACGGTGTCGTGCTTTTTTCAATAAAGTGCCGGGACTCGAACCCGACAGGGTGTGAACGTTAGGCAAATGGCAAAATGTTAGGTTAATACCTGCTGCCTATACTTGCACCTGCGCACGGTACAATGGTTGAGTTACGACCAACGTGCCAATAACCAAAAAGGAGCCGCCATGATCGATCGCTATACCCGCCCGGAGATGGGACGCATCTTCTCCCTCGAGAACAAGTACGCCATTTGGCAGGAGATTGAGGTTCTGGCCTGCGAGGCCCAGGCGGAGCTCGGCAAGATCGGTATTTCTAAAGAAGAAGCTCAGTGGATCCGCGACCACGCCAACTTTGAGAAGGCGAAGGTCGACGAGATCGAAGAAGTCACGCGCCATGACGTCATTGCCTTCCTGACCAATATGAAGGAGTATATCGACGCCGATGTTCCCGAGGGCGAGCCTAAACCCAGCCGTTGGGTTCACTATGGCATGACCAGCTCTGACTTGGGCGATACGGCCCTGTGCTATCAGCTCACCCAGGCCTGCGACCTAATTATCGAGGACGTCAAGAAACTCGGCGAGATCTGCAAACGTCGCGCTTTCGAGGAGCGTAACACGCTCTGCGCCGGTCGCACTCACGGCATCCACGCCGAGCCTATGACCTTTGGTATGAAGTTTGGCTCTTGGGCCTGGGAGCTCAAGCGCGATCTGGATCGCCTTGAGGACGCTCGCAAGAACGTCGCCTTCGGTGCCATCTCGGGTGCCGTTGGCACCTACAGCTCCATCGAGCCGTTTGTCGAGGAGTATGTCTGCGAGCACCTGGGTTTGGTTCACGACCCGCTGTCCACGCAGGTTATCAGCCGCGACCATCATGCCTACCTCGCTGGCGTCCTCGCCACCACGGCGGCCACCTGCGAGCGTATCGCTACCGAGGTTCGCAATCTGCAGAAGACCGATACACTCGAGGCCGAGGAGCCGTTCCGCAAGGGTCAAAAGGGCAGCTCCGCCATGCCGCACAAGCGTAACCCCATCACCATGGAGAAGGTCTGCGGCCTGTCGCGCGTCGTGAAGTCCAACGCCCAGGTCGCCTTCGACAACGTCGCCCTGTGGCATGAGCGTGACATTTCGCACTCTTCTGCCGAGCGCGTCGCCCAGGCCGATAGCTTTATCGCACTTGACCACATGTTCCAGTGCCTTATCCGCGTTATCGATGGCCTCCAGCTGTATCCGGCTCGCATGATGGCCAACCTCAACAAGACCCGCGGTCTCATCTTCTCCTCCAAGGTTCTGCTGGCCCTCGTCGATACGGGCATTACCCGTGAGGACGCCTACGCAATCGTGCAGGAAAACGCCATGGCGACCTGGCATGAGGTGCAGGACTGTGTTTCCGGCCCCACCTTCAAGGAGCGCCTCGAGGCCGATCCGCGCTGCACCGTCAGCCAGGAGAAGCTCGACGAGATCTTTGATCCGTGGGACTTCCTCACCCGCATCGATACGGTCTTCGATCGTCTGGAGCAGCTGAGCTTCGAGTAGGTTCGGGCATAACGTTAGCTTTTTAGGGCGCTTTGCTGGTAATGTGTGTTGCCGGTAAAGCGCCTCGTTGCATTTATGGAAAGACGGGGATAATAGTCGTCTCGAATGACATTCTGAGAAGGAGATCGCATGATTTCGTTTGATTACAAGCCCCAGGGCGTGTGTACTCGCAATATTCACCTCAATCTTTCCGATGACGGCAGCAAAGTACTGGGCGTTGAGTTTACCGGCGGCTGCAACGGCAACCTCAAGGCCATCTCTAAATTGGTCGAAGGTGTTTCTTCCGATCGTGTGATTGAGGTGTTGGCCGGCAATACGTGCGGCACGAAAAAGACCTCCTGTGCCGACCAGCTTACGCGTGCCATCGAGGCCGCGCGTGCCGAGATTGCCTAATGAGTATTTTTGATCGCGTTAAGAATGGGGTAACGCGCCGAGGATTTGTGTTGGGTGGTGCTGCCGCGAGTGCTGCCACGCTGCTTGCGGGGTGCTCGAAAAAAACGGGCACCAGCGATGATGCTGCCGGTGAGCCGCAGGTTATCAAAGATGATTCCAAGATCGTCTCGATTACCGAAGAGTATGAGGCCGTCGACATTGATCTTAAGCCGACGGCGTCGTGGACGTTGCCATTGGGGACGCTGCTGTACTACTGCGATGGAGGTTACGCTGCGGCGATGATGGCGCCCGCATCTGCGCTGCATGCCAACACGCTTGGCGTGTTCAACATGGGGGACGGCTCACTCACCACGTTGATTGACGATCCTGTCGAGGGTTCCGGTTATGCGTTTTACGACGTTCGCGCCACCGATAGCGTGTTTGCGTGGGTTGAGATGAACTACGCGAATTCGTCGTGGAAGCTCTATGCGCAAACCCTGTCGGGCGCGGCGCTTACTGGTAATGCCGTTGAGCTTGATCGCGGCGGTGAGGACTACGACCCTCCGCTGTTTACCGCCTTTGACTCGTCGGTCATCTGGTACAAGATGCCTTCGACCGGTGGCAATAAGACCGGCAGCGATTCATATTGCTACCGCCGTTCGCTCGATGAATCTAAAGCGGAGGCAATCTGGAAGTCGACAGGCCGCTTTGCGTCTGCACCGCGCGTGAGCGATGGCATCCTGACTATCTCACCCCGCGTGCGCAATGACGAGGGCGTCTACTACGGCATGACGGCGATCGACCTGACGGACGGCAACAATACCAAGAGGGCTCAGCTGGTCCTTCCTTCGTCGGTGTCACCTTTCGAGGCCGTATATATGGGCGATACGTTTGTGTTCTCCATTGAGGCGACCTATGCCGGCGTGGGCGGCCTGGGCAATATGGGTACCTACATTGGTAACGAGGGCGGCCCGTATCAATTTCTATCGCGCGAACCGCTCGCGTGCGCCGCCGGCAGGAAGGGCAAATATCTGGTTAAGGTTCAGGCATCGCATTTTCTGATCGATACCTCCGCTAAAACCTATGGTTCGCTGCTGTCGCCCGACCGCGCTCTCGAATATGGCGACTATCCAGCTACGGCGGGAAAATCGAATACGTTTTTAACCTATGCCACGGTGCGTAATAGCCAAGGAATTCCCGAGACGGTTACCGCTCGCCTGTTCTCTCTTTAGCGCCGAGGGGTTAAAAAGGCGCCAACGGGGGAATAAGCCCATTGTAACCGTGAGTACCGCCCGCCGAGCTGTCGCGCCCATGCGATGCCCGGTGGGCTCAGGTGCGTTAAAATGGGCTTGTTCTTAGCTAATTGAGACAGGGGGGCCGTGTTATGGCTTCAGATGCAAAAAAGATTCTGCTGGTCGAGGACGAGAAGGCGATCCGTGACGCTGTCGCTGCCTATCTCGAGCGCGAGGGCTACTGGGTTGTTGGCGTTGGCGATGGCCAGTCTGCGATCGAGGAGTTCGAGAAGCACCAGTTCGACCTGGTTGTGCTCGACCTTATGCTCCCCAAGATCCCCGGCGAGCGCGTTTGCCGCACTATCCGCGATACCTCGGATGTGCCCATCATCATGCTTACCGCCAAGGGCGAGATCGAGGATCGCATCATCGGCCTCGAGCTTGGTGCCGACGACTACCTGATCAAGCCGTTCTCGCCGCGCGAGCTCGTCGCCCGCGTTCGCGCCCTGTTCCGTCGTGCTCACCAGGCAGACGAGCCCGCCGTTGAGGTACTCGACTTTGGCGATCTGGTCATCGATATCTCGGGCCACAAGATCTTGGTCGAGGGCAAGGAAGTTGATTTGACCGCTTCCGAGTTTAAGCTGCTTACCACGCTTGCTCGCCATCCCGGTCGCGTCTATAACCGTATGGAGCTGGTCGAGAAGGTGCTCGGCTACGACTTTGAGGGCTACGAGCGCACCATCGACAGCCACGTGAAGAACCTTCGCGCCAAGCTGGGCGACGACCCCAAGAAGCCTAAGTGGCTCTATACCGTTCACGGCGTCGGTTATCGCTTCGAGGCTCCGGCCAAGACCGATAAGTCGGACGAGAAATAGGTAAATCACATATGACACCTGCGCGCTTTGAAATCGGACAAAAGCACAAGCAGGAGAACGAGGCGGGTTCCAAGGCAAGTTGGAACACGCCTCGTTCCGATTCACGGCCGGCGATGAGCTATCCCTCGCGTATGGCTTTGGCTTTTGCCCTGACATCGCTCATGACGGTATTGGTGCTGGTGGGCGTTGTCTCCGTTGTGTGGGGCACCGTCTTTTCGGATTACACGCGCTCCAATATCGTCGAGATCGCCAATTCTGCTGCCGAAAAGCTTGCGACGTCGTATGAGGAAAACGGCAATTGGACTGCGGGCGAGCTGCGCACGGTCGCGACATCGAGCTTGGTGTCCGACGACCTGGGTATGCAGGTCGTCAACAAAAAGGGCGTTGTCGTTTATGACGACTCATGGCCTTCGGCAAGTGCGACCGCCGATGTGCGCGAGAGCGAATTGCCGTCGAGCAGCTCGAGCGGTAAAAAGGCCTCGCATAGCCCGGTCTCGTCAGCGCCCACCGACTCCGATAGCGTTGCCAACGTCGAAATCGTTACGTCCTCTGGCGAGCATGTCGGACAGGTAAAGCTATGGGCTATCGGCTCCGACGCTCTGCTCACTAAGGCAGATTCTGCGTTTAGGGAGAAGACCTTTAACGCCATGGCTCTTGCCGCGGTTGTTGCAATCTGCATCTCGGTCGTTATCGGATCGCTCGTGTCGCGCATGCTTACCAAGCCGATTCATCGTATTACGAGCACAGCCAAGCAAATTCGCGACGGCGATCTGTCTGCTCGTACGGGCTTGCGCGGCGATGACGAAATCGACCAGCTGGGTGAGACCTTTGACGAGATGGCCACCTCACTCGAGAAAGATATGAAGCACGAAAAGCGCCTGACCTCGGATGTCGCACACGAGCTTCGTACACCGCTCATGGCCATGCTTGCAACGGTCGAGGCCATGCAAGATGGCGTGTATCCCACCGACGACGAGCATCTGGAGACGGTCGCTTCCGAGACGCGTCGCCTGGCTCGTTTGGTGCAGCAGATGCTCGACCTATCGCGTATGGAAAACAGCACGGCTCCGCTCAATCTCGAACCGGTGGACATGGTTCCGTTCGTGCGATCGATTGTGAACGGCCAGGAGCGTCTGTTTGCCGACCGTGACCTTCGCCTTCGCTTTGCAGATGAAACCCAGGGGCACGACGATGTCGTCGAGGCCGATCCCGACATGATCACGCAATGCGTCATCAACCTCATGAGCAACGCCATGCGCTACACCCCCGAGGGCGGTTGGGTCGTAGTGTCGGTGCTCAGTGACCGCAAGCATGTCAGTATTGCCGTTTCGGATACCGGTATCGGTATTGCCAAGGACGATCTGTCGCGTATCTTCGGACGATTTTGGCGCGCCGATGCCAGCCGCGCCCGCGAAGCTGGCGGCCTGGGCGTCGGCCTCGCCGTAACTAAACAGATCGTCGAGCGTCACCATGGCTACATATCCGTGGAGTCGGAGCTTGGAAAGGGTACGACTTTTACGATTCATCTGCCCCGCGAGCACACGGCGGACGCGGCATCTACTACAATGGAGCACTAGCTTTTCGCTATTCGGTGAAGGAGGGGCCGCGTCCCTGCCGCTCCGAGTTTGCGAAAACGTGCGGGAAAGAACCCGCATTTCTATCGTATTTAGGTAAGGAGTGACTCACGTGACAACGATGGAGCGTCGTCCGGATTCCCGTGGCAAGGTTCGTGATATCTACGATGCCGGCGAAAACCTGTTGATGGTCGCCACCGATCGCATTTCTGCGTTCGACTTTATTCTTCCCGACGAAATTCCGTTTAAGGGAGAGGTGCTCAACCGTATCTCGGCGTTCTGGTTCGACAAGTTTGCCGATATCGTCCCCAATCACCTCGTCTCCATCGATCCGGCGGATTTCCCCAAGGAGTTTGCCGAGTATCGTGACTATCTCGCAGGCCGCGCCATGCTGGTTAAGAAGGCCCAGACGATTCCTATCGAGTGCATCGTCCGCGGCTATCTGACCGGTTCGGGCAAGAAGACCTACGACGAGAACGGCACCGTCTGCGGCATCCAGCTGCCTGAGGGCCTGACCGAGGCCTCCAAGCTCCCCGAGCCGCTGTTCACCCCGTCCACGAAGGCCGAGATCGGTGATCACGACGAGAATATCTCGTTTGAGCGTTGCTGCGAGATCGTTGGCGAGGACATCGCCACGCAGATCCGAGATCTGTCTCTTAAGATCTACAAAGCTGCCGCCGAGTATGCAGCGACCCGTGGCATCATCATTGCCGACACCAAGTTTGAGTTTGGTGTCATCGATGGCAAGGTCACGCTGATCGACGAGTGCCTCACGCCCGACTCCAGCCGTTTCTGGCCTGCCGCCAGCTACGAGGAGGGTAAGATTCAGCCTAGCTACGACAAGCAATTCGTCCGCAATTGGCTCAAGGCCAACTGGGATATGACGGGGGAGACCCCGCATCTGCCCGCCGAGGTCATCGATGGCACGTCCGAGCGCTATCGCGAGGCCTTCCAGATCATCACGGGCTCCCAGTTTACAAGCATGAAGGAGAACGCGTAAGTGAGTACCCGCAGCGCCACGAACAAGCGCACGCAATCCCACGAGGTTACCGGGGTTGCGCGCAAGTCCGCCGCATCCGCCAAGCCAGCTCGTCAGGCAGCGAGTTCTGTTCGCGTCGTGCCGGCATCATCCAAGGCACGCCGCAAGGAGCTCGAGAAGGGCGAGAGCCTCGAGGGCCTCTCTAAAGAGGAGAAGCGCGCCCGCAAGGCTAAGCGGCGCGCCAAGGAGGACCGCATCTACACGGTGTCGAGTATCCTTCTCAAGCAGGATGAGGACTACACCAAGCGCCGCCGCATCTGGTGGGCCGTGCTTACTATCGGCATGGTGCTCGTCGTGGCCATTTGGTCTTCGCTGTACTTCGCTCCCGCTGGCATGGTGTCCAGCCCCGTCCAGATGGCCGGCATTGTTTTGTCCTACATCGTCATTCTGGGTGACTTCATCTACGACTTCGTGCGCATCCGTCCCTTGCGTAATATGTATCGCGCGCAGGCCGAGGGCATGTCCGATAACAAGCTCAACGCTATTATCGAGCGCTCGGCTGCCAAAGAGGACAAGAAGGCCTCCAAGAAGAAGTAGTAGCGTTACAACCTATAGATATCGCTAAGATATAAGGCGCGTCGTTTTTTGCGGTGCGCCTTTTTACTGTCCTGTAGATAGATGGAGTGGCACATGATTCGAGCTGCCCTGACGGTCGAAGAGGCTCTGGAGGGTATGAAGTCCCTGGAGCCCAAGATTAACAATTATGCGCGTCTCGTTGTCCGCAAGGGCGTCAACGTTAAGCCCGGTCAGGAGGTCGTCGTTCAGTCTCCCGTCGAGTGCGCGTCATTTGCGCGCGTGGTGGTTGCGGAGGCTTATGACGCCGGTGCCGGTCACGTGACGGTCATCTGGGCTGACGATGCCGTGACGAGGCTTACCTACGAGCATGTCGAGAAAAGCTATTTTGAGCAGACTCCCGAGTGGAAGCGCATGCAGCTGGATTCGTTTGCCCAGGACGGAGCCTGCTTTATCTTTATTGAGGGCACGGACCCTGCTGCCCTCAAGGGTATCGATCCCGCTAAGCCTGCCGCAGCTTCTAAGGCGAGGAACATGCAGTGCAAGGTCTTCCGCCGTGGACTGGACTACAACATTAACCCGTGGTGCATCGCCGGCGCTCCGGTCGCTGCTTGGGCGCGCGAGGTATTCCCGGGAGACGCCGATGAGGTTGCAGTCTATAAGCTGTGGAATGCGATTCTGCACACCGCTCGTGCTGATGGCCAGGACCCGGAGAGCGACTGGGAGCTCCATGACGCCACATTCGAAAAGAACCTGCGCTTCCTAAACGATAATCAATTTGATTGCCTGCACTACACCGCTTCGAATGGAACTGATCTGACGATTGGAATGACGAAAGGCCATGAGTGGGCCGGCGGCAAGGGAAAAACTCCCGACGGTCACCCTTTCTTCCCCAACATTCCCACCGAGGAGGTCTTCACCTCGCCCGATCGTATGCGCGCCGACGGCATCGTGTACTCGGCTATGCCGCTCATTCACCACGGCAATAAGGTTGACGATTTTTGGATTAAGTTCGAGAACGGCCGCGTAGTGGACTATGACGCTCGCGTGGGTAAGGCAACGCTTGCGAGCATTATTGAAACCGATGAAGGTGCTGCTCATCTGGGCGAGGTCGCGCTTATTTCCAAGAACACACCGATTCGTGAAAGCGGCATTCTGTTCTACGACACACTCTATGACGAGAACGCCAGCTGTCACCTTGCGTTGGGTGTCGGTTTTCCCGAGTGCATCGAAAGCGGGTATGACATGTCCAAAGAGGAACTTCTGGAGCATGGCGTCAACGTTTCGAGCACGCACGTTGACTTTATGATTGGCACGGACGACATCGATATTACGGGCATTACACCTGATGGACGTGAAATTGTGATTTTCCAGAACGGCCAATGGAGTTGGGAATAGTCTTAGACCGTGGTACAATGCCATCCGCGGGCCGTTAGCTCAGCTGGCAGAGCAGGGGACTTTTAATCCCAAGGTCCAGGGTTCGAACCCCTGACGGCCCACCATAGAATAGAAAAGCGACTGGCGGATGCCGGCCGCTTATTTGTTGCCGGTGCACGGGTTCGAACCCGATCTTCTCTATATATAAGGACGCCTGGCGGCCAAAACCAGCCTTTTACCGACAGGAAACCAAAACCAGATGCCGTTAGAGTAAAGTAGCGCACCAGAGATGACCGATACCTCAACACCTATAAACCAGCTGGTCATCGCCAATACCGGAAGCCGATGCTTCAGATATGACTTCAGTGGAACAGCTGAAGGATTGGTTCGTTTGTGAACAAAATATGGAGTGCGGGATTCCCGCCCCGCGGGCCCCTCCGGTCTGGCAATATATCTCCTTGCCGCGCGGCCCGGTCGGACCGGATTGACCGCGAGGGCGTGCACCTTGAGAACCGGATACTGCGAGGATGGACACACCAGATGTGTCGCATCCGGGCAGACATCGAACCATTTGAAATGGTCTGACTTGGATTCGTTTTTCGCAAG
>NZ_JBQKGN010000017.1:0-39431 GCF_052118785.1 Collinsella sp. LCP21S3_A9
TTGAGGACCAGGTCTTCGGCGTTCATGCTGCCCCCATCATCGCGGTCTACGGGGTCAACGATATGGCACCGTGGGGACACATGTATGTCAATCCTGGTCTAACAGAGCCTTGATTTATGGGGGAGGAAAGCCTGCCGGCCAATTATCAAAATTTCCCCTTGCCCGGATTCGAGTGTTTGGTTACTATGGAACGGCTGTTACGGAGAGCTGACCGAGAGGCCGAAGGTGCTCGCCTGCTAAGCGAGTATGCCCCAAAAGGGCATCTGGGGTTCGAATCCCCAGCTCTCCGCCAGTATGACTTGAAAGAAGGGTCCCATTTGGGGCCCTTTTTTGATTAGAAGAATGTTAACTGGGGATTCGAACCCTCAAAAAATGAGGCGCCCCGTTGGACGCCTCATTTGGTTCGATGTGATATCGCTTTGGCCCTACACCTCAGGAGCCTTGGCTACGGTCTCGCTCTCGGCTGTGAGCGGGCGGTTGTCGATGCGGCGGCCCAGGCGGTCGAGCTTCACGAGCAGCCACTCGATGGGATTGGGCCCCGTTCCTTCCTCGTCGGCAACCAGGTCCATGACGGCAATCTTGGTGCCGTCCTGCTTAAGCGTAACGCTGCCCACCTTATCGCCAACATGCACCGTGCCCGAAAGGTCATCGTAGCTAACCTTTTCGGTCACTTCGCCGGCGAGTGAGAACACCGTTGCCTGCGCGGTGGGGTCGGCAAGCGTGGCGTCGATCGTTTTGTCTGTCCAGTCGGTTTGACTGACACGTGCCATCAGCGGATTTCCGTTGGCGGTCTTCTTTTGCGTATTGGCGATTTCGACCGTTACCTTGTGGTCGTAATACCAACTAGCAAGTGTGGCCGTATCGGCAAAACGCTGGTCGGTGGTGCTGGAGTTCAAGACAACGGTATAGATCTCGTCGCCATCGCGATTGTAGGCGCTTGCAAAGCAGTATCCGGCATCGTCGGTGGTGCCGGTCTTACCGCCGATATTGCCGTCTTGGTCCAATAAAACATTGTGCGTTTCCATGGAATGCGAATGATCGGAGCCGTCGGCGCCCGTCACTTCGATCCAGGGATCTTTGCTCGCCATGACTTCGCGAATCGTGTCGTCCTTCATGGCCTCTTGCATCATCAATGCCACATCGTGTGCGGTTGAATGCATATCGCCGGCCCATTCGTCAAAATCCAGCCCGTGCGGGTTCTCGAAGAGCGTTCCCGTGCAGCCGAGCTTCTTGGCCTGCTCGTTCATGGCTTTTACAAACGTAGCGACGGCATCTTTGGTCTTGGGGTCAAGTTTTTTGCCCACGTGTTCGGCAAGCGCGATGGCGGCGTCGTTGCCCGAGGGGATCATCAGGCCGCGCAGCGCTTGCTCGACGGTGAGCTCGTCGCCTTCGAGGAGTCCCGCGGTCGAGTTGCCTACGGTTGCCGCCGCGTTGCTCACGGTGATTTTCTCGTCCATTTTGCAGTTCTCGACCGCGAGGATTGCAGTCATGACCTTGGTGATCGAGGCGATTTTGACTTGCTCGTCGGCGCTACGGGCATAGTAGACGGAGCCGTTTTTACCCATGACAAACGCATTGGAGGCATCGATATCGGGCAGGTCTTCGGCTGCAATGCCGCGTGCATCGGCGGCTTTGCCGCAGATGTTATCGGTCGTGAGCACTTGGGCGCCGGCGACGGACGGAATACCGGCGACAAGGGCGACGGCGCAGGCAAGGCCAACGGTCAGCTGCGCGGAACGCTTTACAAGAGGGGTAAGATGCTTCACTGATTTCGCTTTCGACGGGATGGTCTCCTTTGGCTCTAGAGTATATCGTTTACCGGCTGTGCCGCTTGGGGTTTGGCGCGTGCGGTTTATCTTCGTGTCTGAGCGGACGCTTGGGTGTGCACGGTCGATATGATTGCCCGTCGCGTATCGAGGAGGTCCTTACAAATACTTGACAATACCCTCACGCATATATGAGCTGCGATTTTTACTATCGATACTGCTGATTTGATATCGATGTGGAGGTATGCGGTATGACGGCTGCTGCGGCTGTGGGGCCCACGGAGCTCGAGGAGCTAATGGAAGCGCAGGCCGAGGCCGCGCATGAGCGCGAAGTTGGGGATGCGACTCGCCCCACGGCAGAGGACCTTGCCGCCTCGCCGACGCGCATCGATGTCGAGGGCCTCGACCTGTTCTATGGAGATCACCACGCGCTTAAGGATGTGTCCATCAAGATCCGCGACAAGCAGATTACCTCGTTTATCGGTCCTTCGGGCTGCGGCAAGTCGACGTTGCTGCGTTGCTTTAACCGCATGAACGACGGCATCAAGGACTGCCGCATCGAGGGCAAGATTGCGCTCGATGGTCAAGATATCCTGGGCGATTACGACATCTGCCGCCTTCGTCAGCGCGTGGGCATGGTGTTCCAGCGCCCCAACCCGTTTCCCATGAGCATCTACGACAACGTCGCCTATGGCCCCCGCGGTATGGGTGTGCGCGATCGCGCTGTGCTGGATGAGCTGGTCGAGGATTCCCTGCGCCGCGCTGCCCTGTGGGACGAAGTCAAGGACAAACTCAAGGAGTCTGGTCTGAGGCTTTCGGGCGGACAGCAGCAACGTTTGTGCATCGCCCGTGCGCTTGCCGTGCAGCCCGATATTCTGCTGATGGACGAGCCGACCTCGGCGCTCGATCCCGTGTCGACGCTCGTGGTGGAGCAGCTGGCCTGCGAGCTCAAAGAGACCTGCACGCTCGTGGTCGTTACACACAATATGCAGCAGGCGGCGCGCATATCCGATTCCGTCGCGTTTTTCTTGCTAGGTGAGTTGGTGGAGCACGCGCCCACCGCTCAGCTTTTCAAAAATCCTACCGACCCGCGTACGGCGGATTATTTGACGGGCCGTTTTGGCTGATACCATCTAGTAAAGGTACCTTTAGGATTAAGATGCGGTCATGCCGGCCGCAAAGGGGTTCAACATGATCTATTACGTCGAGGACGATGACAACATCAGGGATTTGACGGTCTATGCGCTGCGCAAGCAGGGGATCGAGGCCGAAGGCTTTTCGTGCGACGGTGAGTTTAAGGCTGCCGTGGCGCGACGGGTGCCCGATGCTGTGCTGCTCGATATCATGCTGCCCGATACCGATGGCTTGGCGATTATGCGTCGCCTGCGTGCCGATCGCCTGACGGAGACGGTGCCCATCATGATGCTTACCGCCAAGGATACCGAGCTCGACAAGGTGATGGCGCTCGATGGCGGTGCCGACGATTATCTGACTAAGCCGTTTTCGCTCATGGAGCTTGCGAGCCGCTGCCGCGCACTGCTGCGTCGCGGCGGCATGGTCAAGCAGGCGAGCGATGTGCTCAGCGTGGGCGATATCGTGCTTTCGCCCAGCCATCGCGAGGTGACCGTTGCCGGCGAGCCGCTTAAGCTCACCCTGCGCGAGTTCGACCTGCTCGAGTACCTCATGCGCAAGCCCGGCGTGGTCTTTACCCGCGAGTCGTTGCTGCAGAGCGTGTGGGGCTGGGACTTCGACGGCGGTTCGCGCACCGTTGACGTGCACGTTCAGACGCTTCGCCAAAAACTGGGCGAGCATGCCAGCGCCATCGAGACCGTGCGCGGCGTGGGCTACCGCTTGGCCGAGCCTTCTGCCGGTGACGGTGCCGAAGGTGACGACACCGCGGCCACCGCATCGGAGGAGTAGCCCGTGGTCTTCGCCCCCCAGGGAAAACATACGCTGTCGCACCGCGTTTTTGTGACGATCTTTGTTTGCGCCATGGCGGTTATCGTGGCGTTTACGGTGCTGGGTGCGTTCTTTGTGCAAAACACCTTGGCGGATGCCACGAGTGCCAATCTGGCGCAGGAAACCGAGCTCATTGCTGCCGCCCTCGACGAACAGCAGGAGCCCATCCCGTTCTTGCGTAGCCTCGATCGCGAGGACTTGCGCATTACGCTGATTAACAAGGATGGATCGGTTGCCTACGACAACGAGGCGTCGCCTTCCTCACTGCCCAACCATGGCGATCGCCCCGAGGTCATCGAGGCCTTTGAGAGTGGTTTGGGTTCCGCGGAGCGCGCAAGCTCTACGCTCGACGAGATTATGCTGTATCGCGCCGTCGCCCTTGATAACGGCCAGGTTGTCCGCTTGGCGCAAGCCCAGCCTGGCGTTGCGGCGATTTTGCTGTCGATGGTGGCGCCGATGCTGCTTATCGCAGCAGCGGGTGCAATACTCTCGTTTTTTATGGCGCGCCGCGAGTCCCGTGCAATCATCGCGCCGTTGCAAGAGGTGGATTTGGACCACCCACGCCGTAGCTATGAGCACGCCTATGCCGAGATGGTCCCCATGCTTGAGCGTATCGAGTCGCAGCGCCAGGAACTCAAGCGCCAAATGGCGGTGCTAGCGGACAACGACCGAATGCGCCGCGAGTTCACGGCCAATATCACCCATGAGCTCAAGACCCCGCTTACCGCGATTTCGGGCTATGCCGAGCTTATTGCAAACGGCATGGTTGAGGGCGAGGACGACTTGCGCAACTTTGGTGGCCGCATCTATCGCGAGGCGGGCCGCCTGGCAGCGCTCGTCAACGACATTCTTACGCTTTCCAACTTGGACGAGGCGGAGCGAGCATCCGAGGGCGAGGCGGTGCCCATTGGGTCCACAGAACCCATCGAGCTCTCTCGCGCCATTTTGACGGTGGAACAGCGTCTTGAGCAAGTTGCCCGGCAGTCGAATGTGACCATTGGGCACGAGACGAAGCCCATGGTGATCGAAGGCGTGCCGCGCCTGATTGACGAGCTGATCTACAACCTTGCAAGCAACGCCATTCGCTACAACCGACCTGGCGGTACGGTCACGCTGCGCTGCGGGACCAATGACGAGGGTCATCCGTACCTGTCTGTTGCCGATACGGGTATCGGTATTGCGCCCGAGGAGCAGGGTAAAGTGTTCGAGCGTTTTTATCGCGTGGACAAGAGTCGTTCTAAGGCGCGTGGCGGAACCGGCCTGGGTTTGGCGATCGTCAAACACGCCGCTCTGTACCATCACGCCGCGATTGACCTGTCGAGTGAGCCGGGCGTGGGAACCACCATTACGGTAACGTTTCCCGTGCAACAAGAGGGACCGTTCGCGTAGCGGCATAGCAAAAACCGAGGATTAGACGGTACGCCCGCGCCTCCGCTACCGCGTGAATTGTTGCGCAACTTACACGCGGACGCTGTATCTTATGTATAGAGCTTGGGCATGGTAGAAATATGCGATATTATACGAGCAGTTTTGTCAATACGAACTCGGGAACTGAAAGGCAAGCTGCATGACCCTTCTCGAATTGTTCCAGCTGCTCAAAAAGCACCTCAAGCTGGTCATCACCCTTCCGGTGGTCTGCGCGATCGCCATGGGCATCGTGTCCTTCGTTGCGATGGACAACACCTATACCGCGACGACGAGCATGTACATTCTCGCCAAGACCGACGATAGCGGTCAGATGAGCTACAACGATCTCTCGGCGAGCCAGATGCTTTCCAACGATATCGCCACGCTGCTGGATAGCGATAGCGTTAAGAGCGGCGCCGCCAAGGAACTGGGCCTCACCGATCTGGATGACTACAAGGTGTCTGTTTCCTCCGAGACCACCACGCGTGTCATTACGCTTTCGGTTACCGGCACCGATGCCAAGGAGACGGCTGAGGTCGCAAAGGCCATAGCTAGCTCGGTGAGTACGGTCGCTCAGAACGTCGGCGCTGCCCAGAGCATCAACGTTATCGACGAGGCTAAGACCCCCGAAGCCCCCAGCGGTCCCAAGCGTATGCTGTACGTTGCTGTCGCGTTCCTCGCGGGCATCTTTATCGCAGTTGCCTATGTCGTTTTGGCAGACATGCTCAATACCCGCATCCGCGGTGCAGAAGAGGCAGAAGAGCTCCTGGGCATTCCCGTTGTTGGCCGAATTCCGGCTATGAAAGGTGGTAAATAGGCATGGCTAAGGCAAAGAACACCGATAAGCTCGTTGTACAGAATGCCGCCAAGACCCTTCTGGCCAACATCCGCTTTGCGAGCGTGGATGATCCCATTCGCACCATTACCGTCACGTCCTCGATTCCCAACGAGGGTAAGTCTACGGTTTCCATCAACCTTGCCCAGGCTATCGCCACCAGCGGCAAGAGCGTCCTGCTGGTCGAGGCTGATATGCGTCGCAGGTCCCTTGCCGATATGCTCGGCGTCCGCTCCCGCGGCGGACTCTACGCAGTCCTTTCCGAGCAGGTTTCTATTGACCAGGCGATTGTCGAGACGGGTCAGAAGAACTTCTACTTCCTCGATGCCGAGCCGCATATTCCCAATCCTGCCGACATCATCGTCTCTCACCGCTTTGCCAAGCTGGTAAAGGCACTGTCCGCCAAGTTCCAGTACGTCATCTTTGATGCTCCCCCGGTCGGCACCTTCATCGATGCTGCCGAGATCGCCAGCCTGACTGACGGCACGCTGTTTGTGGTGCGCGAAGACTTCACCAAGCGCGAGGAGGCGCTCAACGCCATCGCTCAGCTTAAGAAGTCCGAGAAGGTCAAGCTCATCGGTACCGTTATGAATTACTGCGAGACCGAGACCAGCGAGTATTACTATTCTTACTACACCAAGGAAGGTAAGAAGGTAAAGAACGGTTCCGCTGCTCAGGGTGCTTCTAAAATGGGCATCTTTACCAACCGGGCAAACGTTTAGTTGATTAAGGCCGACCTATGCGCGACATTCATTGTCATATCTTGCCGGGTGTAGACGACGGCGCTGCCGATCTTGATGAGAGCTTGGCGATGCTTGCAGCTGCCAAGCAGGCTGGCGTAACCAGAATTGTCTGCACCCCGCATTGTCGAGATCCCTATTTTGACTACGACAAGATGTGGGATGCCTTTGAGCTATTGCGGGATAACGCAGATGGTTTTCCGCTTCAGATGGGCTTTGAGGTCAATCACCGAAAGCTCGTCGAGCTGGGCATCGACGCTGCGGAGTACCTGCATTTCGATGGAACCAACGAGTTCCTGCTCGAGCTTTCGACGCATGCTGATTCCTATGCGTTTAGAGAGTACGAGAGTACGATTTACGATTTGCAATGCCGCGGCTACCAGGTGATCATCGCTCATCCCGAGCGATATCGCGCTGTTCAAAAGGATGTGAGTGTGGCCGAGCGTCTGGTCGATATGGGCTGCAAGCTGCAAGCTTCGGCAGACTTTATCGCCGGCGGCCGCTTTGGTCGCGAGAAAAAGCCGGCGCAGCGCCTGTTCGAGCAAAATCTGTACAGCTTTATCGCGAGTGACGCCCATAACGTGGGCCACTACGATTGCCTGGCAAAAGCGCGTGCGAAGTTTAGTGTGCGCGGGGCTCATTTTCGCTAAAATCTGTCCCTAACGTTCTTACTGAATGAAGGGGCCGCCTTGGATATCCAACTTAAGACAGGTTGCTTTGAGGACGCGGCGCTGGTGCGCCGCGCCGTTTTTATGGACGAACAAGGCTATGAAAACGAGTTTGACCAGATTGACGAGGACCCGGGCTGCATCCATGTGACGCTGTATGTGGATGGCCAACTCACCGGCTGCTCGCGCGTGTTTCCCGAGGAGCTGGAGCGCGCGGCAGATGCGGAGGCTCCGGTGCCACCGGCGTGCGACTTGGACGAAGGCGTCGCCGCAGGGGAGACCTACATTATGGGGCGCGTCGCCGTGCTGCCGGCTATGCGTCGTCGCGGGTTGGCAAGCGCGATCGTCGAGGCCAGCGATACATGCGCACGCGATGCCGGCGCTAAACTTATTAAGCTGCACGCGCAGGAATACGTGTTGCCGCTCTATGAAAAGGCTGGCTACACACAAATTGCCCCGGTTGACTACGAAGACGAGGGCCAGCCCCATGCCTGGATGGCCAAGCGCGTAGATGGCAGATAGGGACGTTTCTTTCCTGTCGGCAGTTGGGGACACTCCTTGGCAATTGGCGCATCGGAGTGCTCGGACATACAGTTTTTCGATTCCGCATGTATATATGCGCGCTAATGGGTTATAAAATCTAAGTCTGAACATAGCAGGTCTGCGATACGGCTCGGGTAACCGGGCTGTTTTTGCGGACGGGGGTAGCGCGAAAGGACTGCACATGCGTCAATTTAAGACCGAGAGCAAAAAGTTGCTCGACCTCATGATCAACTCCATCTACACCAACAAGGAAATCTTCCTGCGCGAGCTTATCTCTAACGCGAGCGACGCCGTCGACAAGCTCAACTTTAAGAGTCTGCAGGATCCGAGCGTCAAGCTCGACCAGGGCGACCTGGCTATTCGCGTCTCCTTTGATAAAGACGCCCGCACCATTACCATCTCGGATAACGGCATTGGCATGACCGCCGAGGAGCTCGAGCGCAACCTGGGCACCATTGCCCATTCCGGCTCCGAGGAGTTTAAGACCGAGAACGCCGAGCAGCAGGGCTCGGATGTCGACATCATCGGTCAGTTTGGCGTGGGCTTCTACTCGGCCTTTATGGTCGCCAGCCACGTGAAGGTGGTCAGCCGCGCTTATGGCGAGGATGTCGCCCATGTGTGGGAATCCGACGGTCTTGAGGGCTATACCATCGAGGACGGCGAGCGCGCCGAGCACGGCACCGATGTCATCCTGACGCTGCGCGAGAACGAGAAGCTCGACGCCGATGGCGAGGCCGAGACCTACGATCGCTTCCTGACCGAGTGGGGCCTCAAGAGCCTGATTCAGCAGTACAGCAACTATGTGCGCTACCCGATCCAAATGATGGTCTCCAAGAGCCGCCAGAAGCCCAAGCCCGAGGACGCGCCGGAGGATTACAAGCCCGAGTACGAGGACTACCAGGAGCTCGAGACCGTTAACTCCATGACGCCGATCTGGAAGAAGCGCAGCTCCGATGTTGAGCAGAAGGACTATGACGAGTTCTACAAGTCTACGTTCCACGACTTTGACGATCCTGCGCGCACCATCAGCTTCCACGCCGAGGGTACGCTCGAGTACGACGCCCTGCTGTTTGTGCCGGGCCGCGCGCCGTTCGATTTGTACAGCAAGGACTACGAGAAGGGGCTGGCGCTCTACAGCTCCAACGTCCTGATCATGGAGAAGTGCGACGACCTGCTTCCCGACTACTATAACTTTGTCCGCGGCGTCGTGGATTCCGCCGACGTGTCGCTCAACATCTCGCGCGAGACGCTGCAGCAGAACCGTCAGCTCAAGGCTATCGCCAAGCGTGTGGAAAAGAAGATTACCGCCGACCTTGAGGATATGCGTGACAACGACCGCGAGGCCTACGAGAAGTTCTTTGAGAACTTTGGCCGTGGCCTTAAGTACGGTATCTATTCGAGCTATGGCATGAAGGCCGATGAGCTCGCCGACCTGCTGCTGTTCTGGTCTGCCAAGGAGCAGAAGATGATTACCCTGGCCGAGTATGCCAAGGGCATGCCCGAAGATCAGAAGGCCATCTACTACGCCGCCGGCGACTCGCGTGAGCGCTTGACCAAGATGCCCGTGGTAAAGGGCGTACTCGACCGCGGCTATGACGTGCTGCTGCTGACGCAGGATGTGGATGAGTTCACGTTCCAGGCTATGCGTGAGTACGTTGCCGTCGATATGCCCAAGATCTACGAGGACGATGCTGCCCGCGAGGCTGCTGAGAAGGCTGTTGCCGACGGTGCCGAGCCCGAGGTCGAAGATCGTCACCTGGAGCTCAAGAATGTCGCTACCGGCGATCTTGACCTGGCGACCGAGGACGAGAAGAAGGAGGCCGAGGACGCCACTAAGGAGAACGAGGACCTCTTTAGCGCCATGAAGGAGGCACTCGGTGACAAGGTCGAGAAGGTCGCCGTCTCTGCGCGCCTGACCGATGCTCCCGCGTGCATCACCACCGAGGGTCCGCTTTCGCTCGAGATGGAGAAGGTGCTTCAGAAGGGTCCCGAGGGTGCGCCCGACGGTATGCCCAAGAGCCAGCGTGTGCTCGAGCTCAACGCCAAGCACCCGGTCTTTGCCAAGCTCGTCGCTGCTCAGAAGGCGGGCGACGCCGACAAGATCAAGCAGTACTCCGGTCTGCTCTATGACCAGGCCCTGCTCGTCGAGGGTATTTTGCCCGAGGACCCCGTTGCCTTCGCGGCGGCTGTCTGCGAGCTTATGTAACTTAAGTTACGCGGTTCTACGAACCGCGTAACGGCTCGACGCTGCGCGGGCACCAGAGCGACAACTTGTCATTCAAAGAGGACGGCATGACCAGAAGGTCTATGCCGTCCTCTTTTCATGCCAATTTGTTCGCTCTGGTGCCCGCTCGCTGGCATTGCCAAAACATCGACGTTACCGTGGTCCAAACTAGTCATTGGGGACGTTCCTGTTTGACTGGTCGTTTAAGAACGTCCCCAATGACTAAAGAACGTCCCCAACGACTAGTTGGGTTGCTAATTTGTGCGGGTTGTGGTTTTGTGACCTGCTGAAATTTAAGATACTGTACAACTGTACGTTAACTCATCTTCGTAGTATATTGCTACCCGCAAAACTCAATACCATTGTGCCCTGAGACGCTAAAGCGCCTTCGTACAATGGTTATCGATAGTACGATTCGATTCAACGACAGGATGGATGGTCCAAGCGTGAGTCTCGGCAGCAAACTATCCGATGCAAAGGTTTCCTTTGCAATCTTTAAACGCGACATCAAGCGATTGATCGTGAACCCCGTCGCCTTGGTGGTTACCATCGGCGTGTGCGTTATTCCCTCGCTGTATGCCTGGTACAACATCGTTGCCAACTGGGATCCGTACGGAAACACCCAGGGTATCAAGATTGCCATCGCCAACAACGATCAGGGCACCCAAAACGACTTGGTGGGCGAGCTCAACGCGGGCGATAAGGTCGTCGATCAGCTCAAGGAGAACGATCGGCTGGGCTGGACCTTCGTCGATTCGGCGGCCGATGCCAAAGAGGGCGTTGAGAGCGGTGAGTACTATGCGGCCATCGTAATCCCCAAGAACTTCTCGGATAACCTGGTTTCGATGCTCGACGGCAACTACCATCAGCCCAAGCTTACGTACTACGTCAATGAGAAGAAGAGCGCTATTGCGCCCAAGGTTACCGACACCGGTGCCAACACCATCGAGGAGCAGATCAACTCGGAATTTGTCTCCACGGCGGGCGAGACCGTTGCCGGTATCGCCAAGGATGCCGGAGTCGATTTAAAGGACAAGGCAACCCAGACCCAGGATTCGCTGGCAAGTTCGGTGTCCGAAGCATCCGATACCTTGGGCGAGGTGCGTGGTTCGATTGGCGACATGAATGCCGCCATCGATAAGACAAGCAGCTCGATTGCTTCGGCCGATGCTGCGTTGGCGGGCCTGCAGGGACAGGCGCCTTCGCTAACGCAGGCAATCGCTCAGGGTAATGATCTGCTGGGCGAAGCTCGCACCACGGCTGGCAAGTCCATCACCTCGCTTTCCAAGGCGCTCTCGGAGGGCAGCGCCGCGTTGAGCAAGACGTCGGCTTCCGCGTACACCGCGGTCGGAAAGATGACGGGTGCTTTGACGTCCACAACCACCCGCATCGACAACTCGCGCGAATCGCTTCAGGCGACGATCGACCATAACAAGACTCTTATCGAGAGTCTGCAGAAGCTGGCCGACAGCGCGCCGACGGGCTCGGAAGAAGTTAATGCGCTGATCGCGTCTGCGATTGATATGCTTCGAGGGCAAATTGAGAGCCTTCAGGCCGTCAAGAATAATCTCTCCGATCAGTCAAACGCTATTGCGAATGACGCTTTGGCTGTCTCGGGCGCCAGCGATGCTATCGACATTGCGATCAAAACCGGTACGACCAACATGAATCAGGCTCAGACGGATCTGGGGCAGAACGCGCTGCCGAAGGCTTCGAGCGCTCTGGACTCCTTCGCCGCCGTTTCGGGCGACCTGACCGGCATCGTATCGGGTCTTACGCCCACGATTGCGAGCGCGCGTGGCACGCTGGCCCAACTCGATGCGACGCTCAAACAGGCCAAGACCACACTGTCCCAGACCGATGCCTCGCTTGCCAAGGTTCAGGACAAGCTCGCGACCGCCGCCAATGACATTGCGGCGCTGCAGACCTCTGAGTCTATGGGCGAGTTGGCCGACCTCATGGACGTCGACGTCGATGACGTGGCAGATTTCATGGCATCTCCGGTTGAGCTGACGTCCAAGTCAATCTATCCGGTCAAGAGCTTTGGCTCGGGCATCGCGCCCTTCTACACCAATCTGGCGCTGTGGGTAGGCGGCTATGTGCTCATCGCCATCTACAAGCTCGAGGTCGACCGTGAAGGCATCGGCAGCTTTACCGCGCGTCAGGGCTACTTTGGTCGCTGGTTGCTCCTGGTGATCCTGGGCGCGTTCCAGGCCATCATCGTTACGGTGGGCGATCTGGTCATTGGCGTTCAGTGCGTCAATCCGCTGCTCTTTGTGCTGGGCGGCATCGCTATCTCGTTCACCTACGTCAACATCATCTATGCGCTGTCCACTACCTTTAAGCATATCGGCAAAGCCATTGGCGTCATCCTCGTCATTGTGCAGATCCCCGGCTCGTCGGGCATGTATCCCATCGAGATGATGCCCGGCTTCTTCCAGTGGCTGCACCCGCTGCTGCCCTTCACCTATGGCATCAACCTGCTGCGCGAGACCGTCGGCGGCATGTATTCGTTCAACTACCTGTTTAACCTGTGCATCCTGGGCGTGTTCTTGATCGTGGCGCTCTTTATCGGTCTGCAGCTGCGCCCGTTGCTGCTCAACCTCAATCTGCTCTTTGATAAACAGCTTTCCACGACCGGTATGATGATTTGCGAGTCCAACGACCTGCCGCGCCAGCGCTACTCGCTGCGCACGGCCATGCGTGTCATGCTCGATTCCGATTCGTACCGTCGCGAACTGCTCGATCATGCGGTCGCCTTTGAGCATCGCTACCCGTACTACATCAAGGGCGGTTTTGCCGCCGTGGTAGGCGTGCAGGTCCTGCTCTTTGTCCTGTCGACGGTGCTCGATATCGACAATAACGGCAAGATCATCCTGCTCGTTATCTGGATCATTTCGGTTATCGCCATCTGTGGCTGGCTCATCAACATCGAGTACATCCGCGCGAGCCTCAATACCCAGATGCGTATCTCGGCGCTTTCGGACGAGGACCTGCGCCGCGAGATGCGCGAGCACACGGCTGCCATCCCCGCCGCCCGTCGCATGTTTGGTCTCAACGCCAGCGAGCGGGGCACCAAGGACAGCGAACAGCCCACGAGCCGTCTGCCGCATATCGGTGCGCATCGTAAGGCTCAAGATGCCGACGGCGTTGACAACGTAAACGGAAACGACGGGGACACCACCCCGCTTGGCAAGCACTCTAAAGGAGGTGAGGCATAAATGAAAAACATCCTGCACCTGTTTAAGCGCGATGTCCAAAACGTGTCTCGCTCCGTGATCGGCATGGTCGTCGTGATGGGCCTCATTATCGTGCCGTGCCTGTACGCGTGGTTTAACATCGCCGGCAGCTGGGATCCCTACGGCAATACCGGCAACCTTAAGATTGCCGTGGTCAATACCGATGAGGGCTACGAGAGCGATCTGATTCCCGTCGAGGTCAACGTGGGCGAAAACGTAACCGCCACCCTGCGCGGCAACGAGAACTTCGACTGGGTTGTCCTCAACGACCGCGATAAGGCGATCGAGGGCGTTAAGTCGGGCGCGTACTACGCTGCCGTCGTTATCCCTAAAACGTTTAGCGCCGACATGATGACGCTTTTCTCGACTGAGGTGAAGCATGCCGATATCGAGTTCTACGAGAACCAGAAGGCCAACGCCATCGCGCAGATCGTGACCGAGAAGGGCTCGAGCGCCGTCCAGAGCCAAGTCAATGAGACCTTTACCAAGACCATCACGACCATCGGCCTTAAGACGGTGTCCAGCCTGCTCGATTACATGAGCACCGACCAGGTGAGCAACTTTATCGCCAACCTGTCCTCGACGCTGGGCGATTCGGTCCAGGGCTTGCAGGACATTCAGGCCAGCGCAACGTCGCTTGCGGGCATTTTGAGCTCCACGTCCGATTCGCTGACGTCGGCGAGCGGTATGCTCAAGCAGTCCGGATCGACCGAGGAGTCGGTGAAGCAGCTCATGCGGCATGCCGAGAGCGGTATTGCCGATTCCGAGCAAGCGCTCAAGTCCGCCAGCGATGCGATCGATGCCGCTATTGATGGGAGCGCGGGTTCGTTCGATAACGTTTCCACCGAGCTCGAAAATGCATTCGATGCTGCAAACCAGCATGTCAATCTTACGGTGTCCCAACTCGATGCTGCCGCCAAGGCCCTCAATGCGCGCGCCAAGGATATCGATGCGATGGCCGATCAACTCTGCAGACTTGCCGACCAGGTGAGCGATGAGAATTTGAAGGACGGCCTCAAGTCCGCCGCGACGTCGCTGGGCGGAATCGCCGATGAGTACCGCAACAATGCGAAGGACCTGACGGCGACCGAGGAGTCTCTCTCCGGCAGCATGGCCGAGGTCATCAACTCGCGTGCCTTGGTCGACCAGGCCATCGCCGATGCCAAGGCCGGCATCGCGGGCGCCAAATCCGATTACGATTCCACGTTCTCGGTTAAGGCCAAGGAGCTCAAGAAGACCGTCTCGGGCATTCTAGACTCGCTCGATGGTATCTCGGGCGATCTGGATAGCGCCGTAGATGGCCTGACCGACGCATCCGGTTCGCTGGCAAAGGGCCTCTCCAAGGCTGCAAAGCTGGTCAACAAGGCTTCCGATCAGCTGGGCGAGGCGTCGGACAAGATCAGCGCGTTTAAGGACGAGCTCGACGGTGCCCTTATGTCAGATGATCTTGCGACGATCAAGACGATGATCGGCAACGATCCCGAGGGTTTGGCCGTGTCGCTTTCCGGCCCCGTTGCGCTCGATCGCAAGCCGGTCTATCCGATCCGCAACTACGGTTCGGCCATGGCACCGTTCTACACGATTCTGTCGCTCTGGGTTGGCTCGATCGTACTGGCGGCCATGATGAAGGTGTCGGTCGACGATGAGCTCATCAACGAGCTCATCCCCGTACGCCTGCACGAGATCTATTTGGGCCGCTACTTGTTCTTTGGCGGTTTGGCTCTGCTGCAGGCAACGCTCGTGTGCGCGGGCGACATTCTGTTCTTTGGCATTCAGTGCGACAACCCACTGCAGTTTGTGTTGGCGGGCTGGGTCGCGAGTCTCGTGTTCTCCAATATCGTCTACACGCTTACGGTTTCGTTTGGCGATATCGGCAAGGCGCTTGCTGTCGTGCTGTTGGTCATGCAGGTCGGCGGTTCGGGCGGCACATTCCCCATCGAGATGACCGGCCCTGTGTTCCAGGCGATCTATCCGTTCCTGCCGTTCACTCACGGCATCAACGCCATGCATGCCGCCATGGCTGGCGCCTACCATATGGAGTACTGGGTTGAGCTGGGTATTCTGGCGAGCTATCTGATTCCGTCGCTGGCCCTGGGTGTGGTCTTCCGTCGTCCGGTCATCAAAGCCAACGACTGGATTATCGAAAAGCTGGAGAGTACAAAACTAATCTAGCGCAACAATGTGAACGCTGACATTGCCGGAGCATCGAGGCTTTTCTGTTCGATACTTTAGTGGGCTGAATTGCGTGGGCTGCTTGATTGTTGCTACAGTTGCGGGGCGTGCCGGGGGTCCGGCGCGTCCCGTTTTATTTGACCATGAGGCGGCATGCGGTCGCGCGCGTGCGGACACCACGCCCAGACCGAGCGCGAGGATGCCCTATGGCCCATCATGCCGTTATTGAAATCGAAAATATGCCCGATAGCCCTGTAGCCCGCGAAGACCTGGGTGCCGGCGGTGCCTCTCGCGGTGCCGGTGCGCGCTCGCCGCTGTTCTGGAAGGTCTTGCTGCTTTCGATAGCGGTCATCTGGGGCTATTCCTTTACCACCATGAAGGACGCGCTCGATACCATTCCGGTGTTCGAGCTGCTCTACATTCGCTTTCTTCCGGCGTCGCTGGTCATGCTTGCCGTCTTCCACAAGCGCATTGTTGCCCATTTCAACGCTCGAAATCTGATTGTTGGACTTGGCATGGGCGTGCTCATGTGGGGTGCCTACGGTTTGCAGACGATTGGCCTGGCGCAGACCACGGCAGGCAAAAGCGCGTTTTTGACGGGCACGTACTGTATCTTGGTTCCGTTTGCGAGCTATGTCCTAAGCGGCGAAAAACTTACCCGTTACAACTTGGGCGCCGCGTTGCTGTGTCTGGCGGGCATTGGCTTGGTGGCGCTTGATAGCGTCGAGTTCAATGCCGGCGATGTTATTACGCTGGGCGGCGCGGTCTTCTTTGCCATCCAGATGGCGGTGGCCGCTAAGTACGGTCGCAAGATGGACATCAACGTCATCACGTTTTGGATGTTTGCGGGCAACGGTGTGCTGTGCCTGATCTCTTCGCTGCCGTTCGAGACCCAGGCGCCTTTATCCGTGTGGACGCCGAGCTTTATTGGCGTGATGGCATTTCTCTCGGTAGGCTGCACATGCGTGGGTTTGCTCATCCAAAACGTGGGCTTGGCGCATGTCCCGGCCTCGACGGGCTCACTACTGCTTTCGATGGAGTCGCCATCGGGCGTGCTGTTCTCGGTGCTGCTGATGGGGGAGGTGCTCACCTCGCGTTTGCTTGCCGGCTTTGCGCTCATCTTCCTGTCGATTATCTTGAGCGAGACGCACTTTGACTTTTTGCGTAAAAAGCCGCGAGCGCGTTTGTAAACAATCTGTTGCGCCGTCCTTCTGGGGCGGCGTTTTTTATGCGTCGCCTTTAAAGTTATGCCTTGCACTTTAGAGTATGAAAGTGCTTGCTGCTAAAACCTTACTGGAGGGCATCTATGGCACCAGCTCTGTCCGATTTCCAACCACAACCAGCGCTTCAGACCTCAGCGGCGGCGCAAGCCGCCATTGGCGACGGTCTGGTCAAAGAGGCTCAGGCTTTTGCCGATGAGCTTGCCGCATGGCGTCACGATCTGCATCGGATGCCCGAACTCGGTAACGACCTCCCACAGACCTCTGCGTATATCCAAGCGCGCCTGAACGAGATGGACATCCCATTTTCCACGCTCGTCGATGGTTCCTGCGTTGTGGGCCTTGTCGGTGCCGGTGCCGCCGCGGCCCAGGGCAATGGCGTCTGCACGGACGAACAGGCCGGTACGGTCGTTATGCTGCGCGGCGACATGGATGCCCTGCCCGTTGTCGAGGAATCCGGCGAGCCCTTTGCATCTACCAATGGCTGCATGCATGCTTGCGGTCATGATATGCACGCGACGGCGCTGCTTGGTGCGGCGCGCCTGCTCAAGGCTCGCGAGGCCGCGCTTGTCGACGCCAATGCCACCGCCAAGCTGTTGTTCCAGCCGGGCGAGGAGACCTTTGAGGGGGCACGTGCTGCCATCGCCGACGGCTTGCTCGAGAACCCGCGTCCTCAGGCGGCTTTTGCCATGCATGTCAACAGCCAGTCGCCGCTTGGCCTGGTGCTCTACGGCAGCCCGGCGCTTTCGGGCGTGTACGGTTTCCGCATTACGCTGCAGGGCAAGGGCGGCCACGGTTCGAGCCCCGAGATCTGCATCGACCCCATCACGGCAGGCGTGCATGTGCACCTGGCGCTCCAGGAGCTTATCGCTCGCGAGGTGCCGGCGGCCAAGGAGGTCGCGCTCACCGTGGGTAAGTTTGCCGGTGGCCAAGCGGCCAATGTGATTCCCGACACCTGCGTGCTCGAGGGAACATTGCGCGGCTTTGACGTTGAGCTCATGGAGCACCTCAAGACCCGCATCGCGGAGGTCGTCAAAGGCGTTGCCACGACTTATCGTACGCCGGCGACTATCGAGACGCTCTCGGATGTTCCCCCGCTCGTGCTCGATGACGATATGACCCAGGCTTCGCTTGGCTATGTGGGTGCGACGTTGCCCAAGGCCGCCTTCCTGCCTCTGTTCCATGCCATGGCGAGCGAGGACTTTGCGCTTATCTCGAGTGAGATACCGAGCGCGTACTTTACGTTCGGTGCGGCTGTGACCGATACGGACGAGCACTTTGCCCAGCACCATCCCAAGGCACGCTTTAGCGATGCCGAGTTGCCGCTCGGCGCCGCGGCTTATGCGGCGGTCGCCCTGGGCTATATCGCCGACCACAAGGAGTAATCCATGTCCCAGCAGCATAAATTCTTCCCCGGTTGGCTTGTCGTGGCTTCCGGCTTTGTCATCATGGCCACGTGTTACACGATTTTCGTTAACTGCATGAGCCTGTTTCAGCCGCTTATCGTGAGCGACTTGGGCATTTTCCTTGCTCAGTACAACATCTCCAACGCCATCTCAACCGTGGTGAGCGTTGTCGGCTCGCTTGTCATTGGCCATGTTGCCGACAAAGTGAGCGGTCGCATCTTGGGTTCCCTTACCGTTATCGCCACCTCTGCCGTTCTTGCCGGGATGAGCTTTGTCGGTGAGCTGTGGCAGGTCTACGTGCTCTTTGCCGTCTCGGGCTGCTTTGCCGTCGCCTCGACCCGCCTGCTCATTAGCCTTGTGACCGCCAACTGGTTTACGGCCAAGCGAGGTCTTGCGATCTCCATAGCACTTTCGGGCTCGGGCTTTGGAGGCGCTATTCTGTCTCCCACCGTGAGCTCGCTTATCGTGAGCGTTGGCTGGCGTTCCGCCTTCCTGGTGCTCGCGGCCATCTGCATGGTGGCGGCGCTGCCCATCACGGCCTATTCCTTCCGCACCAAGCCTTCTGAGATAGGCCTTAAGCCGCTCGGCGAGAACCCGGGCGATCCGTCCGTCTCGACAGCTGGCGACAAGGACGAGCACACGGCTCCCGAGGTTAACGTCGGTTGGTCTCGCATCAAGAAGAGCCCAGCGTTTTGGCTGCTTGTCGTCGCCTTCCTCTTTATGGGCCTCGTTAACGGTGC
Organism: Collinsella sp. LCP21S3_A9; assembly: GCF_052118785.1. Taxonomy (NCBI): domain Bacteria; kingdom Bacillati; phylum Actinomycetota; class Coriobacteriia; order Coriobacteriales; family Coriobacteriaceae; genus Collinsella; species Collinsella sp. LCP21S3_A9. Next base: position 18,920 of record NZ_JBQKGN010000017.1, read on the forward strand.
CATCTTGCCCAACCAGGTCACCAACATGACGAGCGTTACCGTCAACGGCGCCAAGATCGTCACGGGCGGTCACGACCCCGTGTGGGCGGGCACTGTGCTTTCGGCCTATATGGTCACCGTCGTTATCGCCAAGATTTCGCTCGGCGTCATTTACGATCGCTTTGGCCTACGTTTTGGCAACGTGTTGGGATCCGTTGCGTGCATTATCGCCTGCGTCGCCCTGTGCTTCCCCGCGACCGATCTTGGTCCCATTGTGGCTGCCGTGAGCTTTGGTGTCGGAACGTGCATGGGCACCATCACGCCCACTATCGCCGCGTCCAAGCAGTTTGGCATGGCCGATCTGGGCAAGGTCACGGGCACCATTACCTCGCTCGAGATGGTCGGCGGCACCGTGGGTGCCATTGTCTCGGGCGTGCTGTTCGATGCCACGGGCTCCTTTGCGAGCACCTGGATCGTGTGCCTGGTGTGTTCTGTGGTCATGCTCGTATTCCTGCTGGCATCCGAGCCTATCGCCGCTAAGCTGCGTGCGAGCGTGGCGGGGGAGTAGACCTCCGTCGCTCTTTTCTGTTCGCCCCGTGTTCTGTCCGTGGCCGCCTTGGAAGCCGAATGGATGCTCGTACCATCATTCGGTTTCCAAGGCGGCCACGGGTATACAAAATGATCCGTTTTCCTCTGTCCCCAACAGATCGTGTGATTCGAAGGGGGCGGAGGAAAGCGGATCGGCTGCAGCGGCGGCACGTCTGGCCGAACGAGCCCCCATACCCTCGTTCGGTCAGACGCGTCGCCGCGTTTTGTTTTTGTGCCGTATAATGACCACTACCTATGACGCGATACTAAAAGAAAGGTGTTTGCCCATGCAGGCACAGAAGGCGGAGGGAACCCGCGACCTTATCGGCGCCGAGATGCGCGCCTGGCAAAAGATGCAGCGGATCGCTGCCGGCGTGTTCGAGCCGTTTGGCTTTAAGCCCATCGAGACGCCCGCGATCGAGCAGGTGGACGTGTTTGTCCACGGCATCGGCCAGTCGACCGATGTCGTGCGCAAGGAGATGTTCCGCGTGTTTAGCGGCGCCAACCTGGAGCGTGTCTTTACCGAGGGCACCGATGCCAAGCTCAAGCCCAAACAGCGCTTGGCGCTTCGTCCCGAGGGCACTGCCGGCGTGGTGCGCGCCGTCGTGGAGAACAACCTGGTGCCCCAGGGCTCCACGCCGTTTAAGGCCTACTATGCCGAGGCCATGTTCCGCGGCGAGCGCCCCCAGAAGGGCCGCCTGCGTCAGTTCCATCAGGTGGGCATCGAGTGGCTCGGTGCTCCCGATCCGGCTGCGGACGCCGAGTGCATCATTATGCTCATGGAGTTCTACAAGCGTCTGGGCTTCGATCTTTCCAAGCTCCGTCTGCTCATTAACTCGATGGGTGATGCCCAGTGCCGTCCGGCCTATCGCGAGCAGGTCAAGCAGTTCATTCTCGATCACGCCGACGAGATGTGCGATGAGTGCCGCGAGCGCGCCGAGCTCAACCCGCTGCGCGCCTTCGACTGCAAGAACGACCATTGCCGCGAGATCATGGCCGAGGCCCCGCTGATGGGCGACAACCTGTGCGACGAGTGCCGCGAGCACTACGAGCAGGTCAAGCGCTATCTGGATGCCGCCGGCATCGAGTATGTCGAGGATCCCACCCTGGTGCGCGGCCTGGACTACTACACCCGTACCGTCTTTGAGGTCGAGGCCCCCGGCGCCGGCGTCGGCTCCATCGGTGGCGGCGGCCGCTACGACGGCCTGGTCGAGCTCGAGGGCGGCAAGCCCACGGCCGGTGTCGGCTTCGCCGTCGGTTTTGAGCGCGCCCTGCTGGCCCTGCAGGCCTTTGGCAGCGACCTGGGTGCCGATGAGGCTCCGTGTGTCTACGTTGCCAACGCCGGCAAGGAACTGCGTCAGAACGTTTTTGCCATTACGCAGAAGCTTCGCGCCGCAGGCATCGTGACCGAGGCAGACTATCAGGGTCGTTCGCTCAAGGCTCAGTTTAAGCAGGCCGACAAGGTGGGCGCCAAGCTCATTTTGGTCTTGGGCGGCGACGAGCTTGCCGCCGGCAAGGTCAAGGTGCGCGACATGCAGAGCCATGACGAGGTGCTGGTCGATCTGGCCAACGTGGTCGAGGCGGTTCGAGAGCGCCTGTAGCGCATCATTTTGAGCTGCGGGTCCGCTAACGCGTCCCGCTCGCGGCGAACGATTGTTACGGGGGTGTTTCGCTTTTATGCGGAATGTCCCCGTTTGCATATGCCGCCCACCGAGAAATACGACCATTTGGGGCAAAAAGCCTTGCAATGCAGAAAATACTTTTGTGTGGTAAAGCGCAATCAGTGTCGAAAGTATTTCTCAAGTGCCTATAATGAATACCGCATGTTACGTGCATAGAAGGAGGAATGGGAGGAAACGTGGCTGAGAACCTAAGCAACCAGTCTGTACCCGAAGCCGCGGCGCGCGTCGCTGCCGTGGTCAACCGCCTCGTTAACCGAATCGGCTCGAATGCCGAGTCCAGGGAGCGTCTCGCCGAGATTGAGATTCCCGAGGAGCTGCGCGACAACCTTGCGCTGTTCCTGCGCCTGGAGCGCCGTGTGCTTAGCGAGTATGATCCCGAGATCGCGGACCTGTTCGACAAGATTCTGTCGGCCGAGATCGTGGCCAATGCCGGCAACCCCGGTAGCCGTGCCGCCGACGAGGCCGTCGACGAGCAGGGCGTGCCCACCGCCGACGAGCCCACTGCTGTGGCGTTTCGCGAGGTCGTCGATTTGATCGACAGCCTACCGCTCGATAAGCAGCAGGTTATCGTCCGCGCCTTTACGAGCTTCTTCCATCTGGCAAACCTGTCGGAGGAGAACTACCGTGTGAAGCAGCTGCGCGAGCGTGAGGCCGGCGCATCGACCGATACCGAGGTCGATCCCGCCAACGAACTCACCGTCGCCTATCACCAGCTGGTGGATGAGATGGGTGTCGAGGGCGCCAACGAGCTGCTCGGCAAGCTTGAGTTCCATCCCGTCTTTACCGCGCATCCCACCGAGGCCCGTCGCAAGGCCGTCGAGGGCAAGATTCGCCGTATCTCTAACCTGCTGGAGGAGCGTCCGCGTCTGGGCGGCTCCGACCTGGTGGAGAACGAGCGCCATATGCTGCAGGAGATCGACGCCCTGGTGCGTACGAGCCCCATCGCGCTCAAGAAGCCCACGCCGGTCGAGGAAGCCGATACCATCATCGACATCTTCGATAACACGCTGTTCGACGTCATCCCCGTCATCTATCGTCGCTTTGACGACTGGGTGCTGGGTGACAAGGCCGGTACCGTGCCGCCGCTGTGCCCGGCGTTCTTCCATCCCGGCAGCTGGATCGGTTCCGACCGCGACGGTAACCCCAACGTCACCGCCAAGGTGAGCCGTGAGGTCGCCGCCAAGTACTTCACCCACATGGTGCTCAAGCTCGAGGACAAGTGCCGCCGCATCGGCCGCAACCTCACGCTCGAGGCCACCTACAGCAAGCCGTCTGCCGAGCTCATCAACCTGTGGAACCATCAGGTCGAGATGAGTGCGCATTACACGGCCCGCGCCGAGCTTATCTCCGAGCACGAGCCGCATCGCGCCGTCATGCTCGTCATGGCCGACCGTCTGAACGCCACCGTACGCCGTATCACCGACACCATGTATCACAGCGCCGACGAGTTCCTAGATGACCTGCGCGTCGTCCAGCGTTCGCTGGCTGCCTGCGGTGCCGTCCGTGCCGCCTACGGCCCGGTGCAGACCATCATCTGGCAGGTCGAGTCCTTCGGCTTCCATATGGTCGAGATGGAGTTCCGTCAGCACTCCGTGGTGCATGCCCGCGCCCTTAAGGATATCCACGAAAACGGTATCCATGGCGACCTGCAGCCCATGACGCGCGAGGTCATCGACACCTTCCGCGCTATCGGCTCCATCCAAAAGCGCTACGGCAAGAAGATGGCACACCGCTACATCATCTCGTTTACCAAGAGTGCCCAGCATGTGGCCGACGTCTTTGAGCTGGCCCACCTGTCCTTCGCACACGAGGAGGACGTTCCCGAGCTCGACGTGATCCCGCTGTTCGAGCAGCTCGAGGACCTCGAGGGCTGTGTTGACGTGCTCGACCAGATGCTTACGCTGCCCGTGGTGCAGAAGCGTCTTGCCCAGACCAACCGCCGCATGGAGGTTATGCTGGGTTACTCCGACTCCTCCAAGGATGCCGGTCCTACCACGGCCATGCTTGCGCTGCACTCCGCGCAGGAGCGCATCGCCAAGTGGGCCGAGAAGAACGATATCGACCTGGTGCTCATGCACGGTCGCGGCGGCGCCGTGGGCCGTGGTGGCGGCCCGGCCAACAAGGCCGTACTGGCGCAGCCCAAGGGTTCAGTCAACTGCTTCTTTAAGCTCACCGAGCAGGGTGAGGTCATCTTTGCCCGTTACGGCAACCGCACGCTGGCTCAGCGCCATGTTGAGTCCGTTGCCGCCGCAACGCTTTTGCAGTCGGCCCCGAGCGTCGAGAAGACCAACACCGAGACCACGCAGAAGTTCTGGGATATGGCCGAGAAACTCAACGCCGCAAGCCACGAGCGCTATCTGGACCTGCTGAACACCGAGGACTTTGCACCGTGGTTCTCGACTGTGACGCCGCTGACCGAGGTCGGTCTGCTGCCGATCGGCTCGCGTCCCGCCAAGCGCGGCTTGGGTGCCAAGTCGCTCGACGACCTGCGTACCATTCCGTGGATTTTCAGCTGGAGCCAGGCACGCATTAACCTGGCCGCTTGGTACGGCCTGGGCACCGCCTGCGAGCAGCTGGGCGATCTTGACCAGCTCAAGGCTGCCTACCAGGAGTGGCCATTCTTCCGCACCTTTATCGATAACATCGAGATGTCGATTGCTAAGACCGATCAGCGCATTGCCAAGATGTATCTGCATCTGGGCGACCGCGATGATCTGTCCAAGAAGGTCTTTACCGAGATGCAGCTCACCCGCAAGTGGGTCCTTGCCATCGTTGGTGACGAGTGGCCGCTGCAGCGTCGTCGCGTGCTCGGCTGTGCCGTTCGCGTGCGTAACCCCTACGTCGACGCCCTGTCCATCGCCCAGGTCCGCGCCCTCCGCGAGGTGCGTATGAACCAGGACGAGATGGCCGAGGAGAAGAAGGCCGAGTACATGAGCCTGATTCTTTCGACTGTGACCGGCGTCTCGGCAGGTCTGCAAAACACGGGGTAATCGATAGCCCTGTGGCTCTCACCGGGGCCCGACGGGTTTCCCTCTGAATGCGTCCTCGCACTTGAAGCCCCCTTATCCTGCTCCTTCGGAGCTGCGGATAAGGGGGCTTCGTGCTGCGGAATGCATTCAGAGGGAAACCCGTCGGGCCCCTTCGTCCTCGGTCCTCTGGAATTAAAGCTGAGGAGAAGAATGGCGCGCTTCGCGCATAGCGTGGAGTGCGGCGAGGGCTTCTTGCGTCCTGCGGAGTGTGCCTAAAAGTAAACTTATGGCGGGCCTTGCGATGTCCAGCTTCGGCGGAAGGCCGCTGGGTGAGGGTGGTGCCTGGGGCGACGTGCAAAAAACGGAGTTTTCAGCAGCCAAAGATCGATGCATAAGGCCATAGCCGGCCCTCGCTGCCTTTGTTGATGATTTTGCAAGACAATTGGGCCTTGGCGATGCTCATATACGGCTGGTTTCTCGCCGCATGTTATCCAGATGGGACGAGTCATGAGGACGATCTACCTTTTGAAAGACTTTTGACACGAAAATCTTATCTTGCGATGCTGAATACTCGCAAAAATGCACGCTCCGGAGGGGGCTACCATGTTGCGGTTCGAAACCCAATGCGTCATTCTATGCAGTATATTGACCTATTTATGCAAGATAGCTTACACGCGCATGCCACAGGATTGATGTTTGCCTCGGCGCTGCGTAATCCACCCTGCCCATAGCTTCTTTGACAGGAGGCCGCGGTCCCTCTTGTGATCGCGGCCGTTTTGTTGTGGGTCAAATATGAACGTTGTGTTAACGACTCGGTGGACGGTGGCGTTTTTCGGTGAGCGGCGTATCCTTCCAACGGTTTATCTAATGTGTCAGCTGAAAGGAAGAGGGCGCTCGTCATTGTTTGAATGTGAACTGCCGTTTGACCACAAGACATTGCATCTGGAGCTCGAGGATAAGAACTTCGCGGGTGTGATGGAAGGTCACCAAAACGAGTTTAAGACTGCAAAATCGCAGGAAGAGCTGGTAGAGGAGTCGCTTGCCAACCCTTATGGATCGCCTTCGCTCGAGGAGCTTTGCGCTGGCAAGAAGGATATTGTCATCATTAGCTCCGACCATACGCGCCCCGTTCCCTCGCGTGTGACGATGCCTATTCTGCTGCATCACATCCACTCCGCTGCGCCTGAGGCGCGCGTTCGCATTCTGGTTGCTACGGGTATGCATCGTCCGTCGACGCACGAGGAGCTCGTCAACAAGTATGGCGAGGAGATCGTTGCCAACGAGGAAATTGTCATGCACGTCGCGACCGACGACAGCATGATGGAAAAGATTGGCACCCTGCCTTCTGGTGGCGAGTGCATCATCAACAAGATTGCCGCCGATTGCGATCTACTGCTTGCCGAGGGCTTCATTGAGCCGCACTTCTTTGCCGGTTTTTCTGGCAGCCGCAAGTCCGTGCTGCCCGGCATCGCCAGCTACAAGACCATCATGTACAACCACAACGGCCAGTTTGTGAACGATTCCCATTCGCGCGCCGGCAACCTGTGCCACAACCACGTGAGCGAGGACATGTTTGCCGCTGCCGAGATGGCTCACCTTGCCTTTGTGCTCAACGTGGTGCTCAACGGCAAGCACGAGGTCATCGGCTCCTTTGCCGGCGACATTCACAAGGCGCACGAGGCCGGCTGCGAGTTCGTGAAGAGCCTTGCCGGCGTTGAGCCCGTCGAGTGCGAGATTGCCATCACCACCAACGGTGGCTATCCGCTCGATCAGAACGTCTATCAGGCCGTGAAGGGCATGTGCGCTGCCGAGGCCACACTTCCCGAGGGCGGCGTGATCATCGATGTCGCCGGTTGCGCCGATGGTCACGGTGGCGAGGGCTTCTATCACAACATCGCTGACAACGATCCGGCAGAGTTTGAGCGCGCCTGCATCGACCGTCCTAAGGACGAGACCCTGCCCGACCAGTGGACGAGCCAGATCTTTGCCCGTATCCTGGCGCATCACCCTGTGATCATGGTCACCGACCTGTGCGATCACCAGATGCTCAAGGATATGCATATGACGCCGGTCAACACCCTCGAGGAGGCGCTCAAGCTCGCCTTTGAAATGAAGGGTGCCGATGCCAAGGTAGCCGTCATTCCCGATGGCCTGGGCGTTGTCGTCGCTCAGCACTAGCGCGCGGCCTAAACGAATCGTTTGTAACCGACAAGAAAGATAAGGTTTTATGCTTACCAAACTCCTCTGCGAATTCGGCGCAACGGCCCTCATGATCATCTTTGGCGTGGGCGTACACTGCGATACCGTGCTTAAGGGCACCAAGTATCAGGGCTCCGGCCACATGTTTGCCATCACCACCTGGTCTTTTGGCATCTCGGTCTGCCTGTTTGTCTTTGGCGGCGCCGTGTGCATGAACCCGGCTATGGTGCTTGCCCAGTGCATCGTCGGTCTGGTGCCGTGGAGCAGCTGCATCCCCTTCATGATTGCCGATATGCTCGGCGGCTTTGTGGGCGCCGTAATCGCTTGGTTTATGTATACCGATGAGTTCAAGGCTTCCGAGGGCGTCGTCGACCCCATTGCCCAGCGCAACATCTTCTCGACCAACCCCACCACCGAGGGCACGAACTATGCCCGCAACTTCTTCTGTGAGGCTATCTGCACCTTTGTGTTCATCAGCGCCATCCTTGCTGCCGCTAGCCGCGCCGGCGAGAACGTTCTGATGCTCGCTATCTGCGTCGGCCTGATCGTTTGGGCCGTTGGCATGGGCATGGGTGGCATCACCGGCTTCGCCATGAACCAGGCACGCGACCTTGGTCCTCGCATGGCCTATCAGGTGCTTCCGATCAAGAACAAGGCTGACAACAACTGGAAGTACGGCCTGCTCGTTCCTGGCATCGCTCCGTTTATCGGTGCCGCTCTGGCCGCGCTGTTTGTGCACGGTTTCTTGGGCATGTTCTAGTCCAAGGCCACATAGTTGTCCGCTGGCCGCATGGGGTAACTTCCCAGCGCGTCCTCGGACATGAAAGAACCCCCGCTGCGCACTTCGTGCGGCGGGGGTTCTTTCGTCCTGTGGAATGCGCTGGGAAGTCACCCCATGCGGACAGCTGAGGGGTCTTTGTTGCGTTTGTACAAGCAACCCAACATATTTCTGAATTTGGATGGGAGGGGCTTGTCGCTGTTGGGGGGCGTTGAAGTGCGAGTGACACGTTGGGATGCGCGGGCGCCTTGGGTTGGGGCAATGCTCTGGGATGAGCCTCTTACTTAGGTGAAGAGGGGTTTTATGGCTGATAGGTAGTCTTTGGCTACGTCGGCCTTGTCGGCTTGGAAGTTGTGCCAGGCCCACCATTGGACGGTGGCTACGAAGCTTGAGGCTATGTGGTGGAGGAGGAAGTTGCGATTCATGGTGCTGGCGGGGCCTGTGGGGTCGACAGGGACGGTTTCGGCTGCGCGCGACATGATGGTCTTGCGGAGACAGTCGGCGAAGACGCGCGAGCCGGCGCCGGCTACGAGGGCGCGTACGCCCTGACGACGATCCCAGAGGTTGTTGAGGATATGCTCGACCTGTACGAGCGGGTCATTGAGGGGTGTACCGTCATCGTCGAGGGCATGGGTGCAGATATCGCACACGAACTCAGCGAGCAGGTCATCTTTGCTCTTAAAGAGGCCGTAGAACGTTGCCCGACCTACATGGGCGCGAGCGATGATGTCGCCGACGGTAATCTTGCCGTAGTCCTCTTCGCGCAGGAGCTCGGAGAACGCCGCAACGATGGCAGCGCGGCTTTTTGCCTTGCGGGCATCCATGGCTATGCGTCCGCGTGAACGAGCAGACAGCGGAGCGTGCCGGAGCAACCCTCGTAGGGGCGTTTGCCGGCGCCGTAGCCGACGGCTTCGATGTGGTAGCGTGAGGGCAGTTGGTCGGACGTGCGCAGCGCGGTGACGATGGCGGCGCCCGTTGGCGTCACGAGCTCGCCGGCGACCGGTGCAGGCGTGAGGGCGATATTGCCTGCCTGGCACAGGTTGACGACAGCGGGGACGGGAATGGGCATGAGGCCGTGGGCGCAGCGGATGGTTCCGTGGCCCTCGGAGAGCGACTCGACCACAACATCCTCAATGCCCAGGTCGTCGAGGCAGATGGCGACAGAGCAGACGTCGACGATGGAGTCGACAGCGCCCACCTCGTGGAACATGACGGTGTCGGGCGTTTTGCCGTGAGCTTTGGCCTCGGCAGCAGCGAGTGCGGTAAAGATGGCGAGGGCACGACGCTTGGCGCCATCGCTTAGCTGTGAGCCGTCGATGATGGCGGTGACGTCCGCCAAAGAACGGTGGTGATGGTGGTGGGCGTGGTGATGGTCCTCGTGGCCATGGCCGTGAGCCTCATGGTCATGCTCGTGCGTATGCTCGTGGCAGTGCTCGTGTTCATGTCCGCCATGGTCATGATGGTGGTGCTCATGCTCGTGCGTGTGCTCGGCAGCTGCTTCGTTGCCAAAGAGCCAGGCCATATCGTGATCATGGTTCTCGAGCTCCTCTGCCAGCTGAACGTCAAAGTCGCAGGCGTCGATGCCATGCTTGTTTACGCGTGTAACGGCAATCTCAAAGCCGTCGACCGGCAGCGTGGCGAGCTGTTCGCGCAGGTGCTCCTCGCTGGCACCCAGGTCGAGCAGGGCCGCGACGGTCATATCGCCGCTGATGCCCGAGGTGCCGTCGATGATAAGCGTATGCTGATGGTTGGACATGGAATGCTCCTTAACGGGCGCAGGGTGTTCCGGCGCTCAGATGATTGATAAGACTTGCCTGGTAGGCGGCACCAAAGCCATTGTCGATATTGACGACCGAAACGCCGCTGGCGCAGGAGTTGAGCATGGCGAGCAGCGCGGCTATGCCACCAAAGCTCGCGCCGTAGCCCACGCTGGTGGGAACGGCGATGACCGGACAGCTTACCAGACCGCCGATAACGCTCGCCAGCGCGCCCTCCATGCCGGCGATGGCGATGACCACCTGTGCCTGGGCAAGTTCCTCGGCATGCGCGAGCAGACGGTGCAGGCCGGCGACACCTACGTCGTAGAGGCGGTCGACCTCGTTGCCGAAGAACTCGGCCGTCAACGCGGCTTCTTCGGCGACGGGCAAGTCGCTCGTGCCGGCGCAGGCGACAACGATGCGTCCGTTACCGGTAGGGGAGGGCTTGCCGCCCACGAGGGCGAGCTGGGCGTTCGGGACATATCCCAGGTCGATCCCGTTGTCGAGAAGCTCCGAGGTGCGGGCTGCTTTTTCGGCATCCAGGCGCGTAACCAGGGTGCGCTCCTGACCGGCATCGCGCAGCGCTTTGATAATGGCGGCAATCTGCTCGGCGGTTTTACCGGCGCCGTAGACAACCTCACCGGCCCCCTGGCGCACCCCGCGCGAAAGATCGAGCTGCGCAAAACCCAGATCGGTGGTTGGCGCCGTTTGGATGCGCGTAAGGGCGTCGGCGGGGGTGACTGATCCGCCGGCAACATCGCTCAGCAGCTGCTCTAGATCTCGCTTATCCATATAAGTTCCCTTCGACGGCGCAAAGTCTAGCACTCAAAGGGTATGTTCCCGAACACTAAGACAAAATTGTTCGGAAACTAGATATAGGGGATTTGATTCTGTTGTTAGATGGATCGGCTAGTCACGCAGGATGATGTCCATGGCGAGCATCAGGTTGCGCTCGTCGATGGCAAACGGAGCGGCCTCGCGCGTCTTGGGCTTGGCGCAAAATGCGATGCCCGTGCCCGCGGCCTGAATCATGGGGATGTCGTTGGCGCCGTCGCCGATCGCCACGGTATGGGCCATATCGACACCGCACTCAACCGCCCAATCCAGTAGCTGGATGAGCTTGGATTCCTTGGTCACAATGTCTGCCGCCAGCTTGCCCGTGAGCTTGCCGTCTACGACCTCCAGGCGGTTGGCCAGGCAAAAATCGATGCCCGCAGCGGCCACGATCTTGTCGGCGACCTCGTGGAAGCCGCCGCTTACCACGCCGACCTTCCAGCCTTTGCTGTGCGCCGAGCGCACAAGCTCCAGTGCGCCGGGGGTAAACGTCACGCGCTCAAAGGTGCGCTCGAAAACGCTCTCGTCCAGGCCGGCAAGCAGGCCCACGCGCTCCTCGAGCGCCTGCTTAAAGTCGAGCTCGCCGCGCATGGCGCGTTCGGTGATCCGCGCAACTTGCCCGCCCACGCCTGCTTCCTCGCCCAACAGGTCGATGACCTCCTGGTTGATGAGCGTGGAATCGATATCCATAACGATGAGGCGTGCAGTCATGGTGGGCCTTTCCGAGTGCGGTTGTATTGTAGGCACATTGTCGCACGCGGCGCGCCTTGGCGACGGCCAGGCCGCGTCAATTGTTTCGTCTCCGTCAAGTCTTTGAGCGGGAGCCACTTTTTCGCGGTACATCGGCGCGGGTGCGATAAGATAGAACGCCATGTCCGGCTGCGCGGTTTACGCAGGCTGGGCAAATCTGTACGACGCCGCCCGGAACGACACGGGGCGGCACAGATCCATAAAGGAGGATCACTGGTATGAGCCAGACCCGTCCCATCGACGAGCATTCCATGCACACCCATACCTGCGGCGAGCTTCGCCGCGAGAACGTGGGCGAAGAGGTCACCCTCACCGGTTGGGTGAGCCGTCGCCGCGACCACGGCGGCCTTATCTTCTGCGACCTTCGCGACCGCGAGGGCATCACGCAGCTCACCTTCGACCCCGAGCACTCCGACGGCGATGCCTTTAAGATCGCCGAGACCATGCGTCCCGAGTGGCCCATCAAGATTCACGGCGTCGTGCGTGCCCGTGGCGAGGAAACCACCAACGCCAAGCTCGCGACCGGCGAGATCGAGGTCCTGACCGACCACGCCGAGGTGCTCAACACCTCCGTTACTCCGCCGTTCCAGATCGAGGACGGCATCGAGACCAGCGAGGACACCCGTCTGCGCTATCGCTATCTGGACCTCCGTCGTCCCGAGATGATGGCCAACCTCAAGCTGCGCTCCGACTTCACCTTTGCCATTCGCGAGGCGCTTCACAACCGTGAGTTCATGGAGGTCGAGACACCCTCCCTGTTCAAGTCTACGCCCGAGGGCGCCCGCGACTTCATCGTTCCCAGCCGTATTCAGCCGGGTAACTTCTACGCCCTGCCGCAGTCCCCGCAGCTCCTAAAGCAGCTGCTCATGGTCGGTGGCGTCGAGCGCTACTACCAGGTTGCCAAGTGCTTCCGCGACGAGGACTTGCGTGCCGACCGTCAGCCCGAGTTCACCCAGGTCGATATCGAGATGTCCTTCGTGGACCAGAACGACGTCATGAGCGCACTCGAAGAGGTCCTGGCCGATGCTTTCGGTCGCATGGGTGTCGAGATGCCCACGCCGCTGCGTCGTATGGACTACTGGGAGGCCATGGACACCTATGGCTCCGACAAGCCCGATACCCGCTATGGCATGCATCTGGTCGATCTGACCGACATCTTTGCCAACTCCAAGTTCAAGGTCTTTGCGACTGCCGCAAACGAGGAGGGCTCTGTCGTCAAGGCCATCAACGCCAAGGGCGCCGGTGCCTGGGCACGTGCCAAGATCGATAAGCTCGCCGGCGTGGCCTCCACGTTTGGCGCCAAGGGTCTGGCCTGGATCGCTTTCCGCGAGGACGGCTCCATCAACAGCCCCATCGTCAAGTTCTTCTCGGACGAGGAGATGGCGGCTCTGCGCGAGCGCATGAACGTCGAGCCTGGCGACCTCGTGATGTTCGCCGCCGGCCCGCGCCTGCTCTCTGACGAGATCCTGGGCGGCATGCGCTCTCACATGGCCAACGCACTCGAGATCAAACGCGAGGGTCACGACTTCCTGTGGGTCGTCAACTTCCCGCTGTTCCACTGGGATGAGGACCGCAAGGCCTATGCAGCCGAGCACCAGCCGTTCACTCTGCCGACCGAGACCGACATCGCCAAGATCGAGGCCGACCCGTTGGCTGCCGGTTCCTGCACCTACGACTTTGTCATGGACGGTTTTGAGGCCGGCGGCGGTGGCATGCGCATCCATAACGCCGAGATGCAGATGTCCATGCTCAAGCTCCTGGGCTTTACCGAGGAGCGCGCCGAGTCGCAGTTTGGCTTCCTCATGGAGGCGCTCAAGTTTGGTGCGCCCCCGATGGGCGGTTTTGCCCTGGGTCTGGACCGCGTGTGCATGCTGCTTACCGGCTCCGATTCTATCCGCGACGTCATGGCGTTCCCCAAGACGGCCAGCGGCTCCGACCTCATGTCGGGCGCCCCGAGTGCCGTTTCCGGCGCCCAGCTCAAGGACGTCAGCCTGCGCTTGATGTAGGCGAGCGGCTACATATTGTCTCTAACGAGGGAAGGACGCGTGCCTTCCCTCGTTTTTTATGCGCGGGCGTTGCGAGGGCATAGGGTGACCGGACGTCGCGGAAAGTGCGTCCCGGAATCTGCGTCCAGAATGGGCCGCGCTTTCCCAAAGGGGGTCCTCTGGGAAAGCGCGGCCCAGAATTCGGCAAAATAATGGGGCACAGTTTCCGGTTGAGCCTTCTGGCGGAAACTGTGTCCCATCGTTGACACTCGAAGTGGGATGTGGTTTCCGTCCCGCTCTCGACAAGCATCTAACGCTACAATAACTACCACGTGGCTGGGTTTGGCCGGCCAAATGTGCGATGCTGCGGGAGGGGACATGGTCGAGTTTACAAAGACGATTAAAGATCCGTTGGGACTACATGCCCGCCCGGTTGCGCTTCTCTATGACATTATCGCCAAGCATCGTAGTGACGTGTCGGTCAGCATCGGCGATCGCCACACGGATGGCCGCGATATCATGGGACTCATGGCCCTCTATGGTGAGTGCGGTGAGAGCGTCGTCTTTCGTGTTTCGGGCGTGGATGAGGCCTCCTGCGTCACATCGATCAGAAATCTCTCACTCTAAGCGGAACAATGTAAAAAGGGGAGAGTCCCCTCTGTTGCATACATTGGTATGACAAGGCACCGCAAAGAGACCGTCTTTGCGGAGCCTTTGTTTAAGATGGGAAACTTTTTCGAAAACTGAATAGAGATCCTTTCCAAAAAGTTAACCACGTGTTAGTTTACTAGTTCGAACATAGACGCGGTTAACTTTTATCGCGTCGATGTTGAGGACGAACCGATGTTAGGAGCTCACTCATGTCTTGCGGACCGCAGATGCCGGCCATGCCGCTTTCTATGGTAAAAGCGGGCGAAACCGTGCACGTGTCTCGTGTAAAGGGCAATGAGGACATAAAGCACCGTCTCAAGGACCTCGGCTTTGTCGAGGGCAGCGAGATCCACGTGGTGAGCTCGAGTGGCGCCAATATCATCGTCATGGTGCTGGGCGCACGCTTTGGCATCGATTCCAAGGTTGCCATGCACATCATGACCGTCGGTTAATCTGCAGCATTTCATAAAAACCGAAAGGGGGACAAGAGGATGAAGACGTTGGGTGACGTTAAGGTGGGCGAGAGCTCTACCATCGTCAAGCTTCACGGTGAGGGCGCACTTCGCCGCCACCTTATGGACCTGGGGCTCATCAAGGGCACTTCGTTCAAGGTCGTGAAGGTTGCACCGCTCGGCGATCCGGTCGAGATCAACGTGCGCGGCTACGAGCTTTCCATCCGCAAGGAGGAGGCGGCCGTCGTCGAGGTCCAGTAAGGGCCCACGACGTTTATTTCTGCAGATAAAGTTAGAAATTTCTAACTTAATGCAGCAACTTTGAAGCACATTATCCAGCCTGCGCGGAGAAAGCAGCGCGGGCTCACAAGGAAGAAGGATTGAATGGCGGATTCTCAGATCCATGTCGCGCTGGCGGGTAACCCCAACTGCGGCAAGACCACGCTTTTCAACCTGATCACCGGCGCCAACGGCTACGTTGGCAACTGGCCCGGCGTCACGGTTGAGAAAAAGGAGGCTAAGCTCCTAAGCGACAAGAACGTTACCATCACGGACCTCCCCGGCATCTACTCGCTTTCCCCCTACAGCCCCGAGGAGCAATGCTCGCGCGATTACCTCATGAGCGGCGAGCCCGATGTCGTCGTCCAGGTTGTCGATGCCACCAACCTCGAGCGCAACCTGTACCTGGCGCTTCAGGTTATCGAGACCGGCCTACCCGTGGTCGTCGCCCTCAACATGGCCGACTTGGTCGAGAAGAACGGCGACAAGATCGACACGGACAAGCTCTCCAAGAAACTCGGCTGCCCAGTCATGATGATTTCGGCCCTTAAGAACAAGGGTATTAAGGAGCTGTTCGAGCAGGTTAAGAAGTCCGCTGCTTCCAAGGGCCAGGTGCCGGAGCACAAGTTCGATTCCTCCATCGAGGACGTTCTGGACCACATCGAAAACAACCTGCCGGCGAGCGTTCCCGCCAACAAGCGTCGCTACTACGCGGTTAAGCTGTTCGAGCGTGATGCGGACGCCTGCAAGCTCATCAACCTCACTAAGGAGAAGGCCGCTCGCGTGGAAGAGCTGGTCGCCCAGTGCGAGCAGGACTGTGATGACGACGCCGAGTCCATCATCACCGGTGAGCGCTATGGCGTCATCGCGCACATCATCGACGAGTGCCTCACCAAGGCTCCGGCCAAGATGAGCACCTCCGAGAAGATCGACCGTGTGGTTACCAACCGTATCCTGGGCCTGCCGATCTTTGTGGTCATCATGTTCTGCGTGTACTACATCGCCGTTTCCACCTTAGGCGGCACAGTGACCGACTTCACCAACGACCAGCTCTTTGGCACCGACGGCTGGTACGTGCTCGGCCAGGGTCGCGACGCCTACGACGCAGCTGTCGAGGCTGCGGGCGACGATGCCGACTCGGTTGACCCGGCGCAGTACGGCCCCTATGTCCCGGGTATCACCACCGTGGTGCACGATGCCCTTGTGGCGGGTGGCACCGAGGACGGCGGCCTGGTCGATTCGCTGGTCTGCGACGGCATCGTCGGCGGTTTGGGCGCTATCTTCGGCTTCGTCCCGCAGATGTTCCTGCTCTTTGTGATGCTGTCCTTCCTGGAGGACTGCGGCTATATGGCCCGCGTCGCCTTCATCATGGACCGCGTGTTCCGCCGCTTTGGCCTGTCCGGTAAGTCCTTTATCCCCATGCTCGTGTCCTCGGGCTGCGGCGTCCCCGGCGTCATGGCCACCAAGACCATCGAGAACGAGAAGGACCGCCGCATGACGGTCATGACCACCACGTTTATTCCCTGTGGTGCCAAGCTGCCGATCATCGCCCTGCTCATGGGTTCCATCATCGGCGATTCTTCCACCACCGCGGCGTGGATCAGCCCGCTCTTCTACTTCCTGGGCGTCTTCGCCGTCATCGCCTCGGGCCTTATGCTCAAGAAGACCAAGCTCTTCGCCGGTCGCCCGACGCCGTTCGTTATGGAGCTTCCTGCCTACCACTTCCCGGCGATCCGCTCTTGGGCACTGCACGTGTGGGAGCGCTGCTGGGCCTTTATCAAGAAGGCCGGCACGGTCATCTTCGCATCCACCGTCGTTGTTTGGTTCCTCTCCAACTTTGGAAGCTACAACGGTTCCTTTGGCTTCCTGCCTGCAATGGACGGCATCTCCGAGGAGTTCATGGACTACTCCGTGCTTGCCATGCTCGGTAACCTGGTCGCTTGGATCTTCGCTCCGCTCGGCTTTAGCACCTGGCAGGCAACTGCGCTGACCGTCTCGGGCCTTGTGGCTAAGGAGAACGTCGTCGCCACCGCCGGCTCGCTGCTGTCCGTGGCTGACGCCGCCGAGACCGACCCGAGCCTGTGGACTGCGTTTGCCGGTATGTTCCCCACCATGGGCGCTTGCGTTGCCTTTGGCGCGTTCAACCTGCTGTGCGCTCCGTGTTTTGCCGCCATGGGTACTATCCGCAACCAGATGGACTCCGGCAAGTGGACCGCGATTGCCATCGGTTACGAGTGCGCCTTCGCTTGGGTGATCGGCCTGTTCATCAACCAGTTCTACAACCTGTTTGTGTTGGGACAGTTTGGTATCTGGACGATTGTGGCCATCGTTCTGCTGGTTGCGATGCTCTTCCAGATCTTTCGCCCTATCCCTGCGCATGCATGGACCGACGAGGACGAGACCAACACTGCTTCCGCCGCAGTTTCCGCTTAAGTCCGAATAAGGATTAGCCCCTTTCCACGAGCCCGGGTGTCCCAGCGACACTCGGGCTTTTTGGCGTAATGGGGGAGATGTGGCGTTTCCGCAGATAAAACCGACCAAAATAAACCTGTCCCTTTTTGGCAGGTGGAAAATGGGGTAAAGTAAGTGATGGTTAACTAGAGGAGGCTTGCTATGGCACCTATCGATATTGTTGTTCTGGCTGTTATCGGTATTGCGTTTGTCGCGGTATGCGTGCGCATCTACCGCAAGGGCACCTGCGCCGACTGTGCTCAGGGTGGCGTTTGCACAGGACATTGCTCCAACAAAAAGACGTGTGCCGCACTTAAGGGCGTGGACAAAATCGCCGAAGACCTGGGCCGCGGTATTCATTAGTCGAACGGCGCTTGGGCATGTATGATTGCGGATACGGCGGTCGCTGATACGATAGGTGTGTTAGCAACTGCCGCCGAGCGGCTCAAACGAAAGGAACCCTGTATGGAGTCCTGTGCCTACCCGATGCTCTTTAGCCCGATCAAGGTCGGTACGACCGAGGTCAAGAACCGCGTCTTTATGCCGCCGGTATCTACCAACCTAGCCGATCACGGCTATGTGACCGACGACTTGGTCGATCATTACCGTGCACGCGCCAAGGGCGGCGTGGGCCTCATCATTACCGAGGTCGTGACGGTTGAGCCTACCTATACCTATCTGCCGGGTGACATGTGCTGCTACGACGACACGTTTATCCCCGGCTGGAAAAAGCTCGCAGCGGCCGTCCACGAGTATGGCTGCAAGATCATGCCGCAGCTCTTCCACCCCGCCTACATGGCCTTTAACATTCCGGGCACGCCGCGCCTGATCGCTCCGTCCTTTGTGGGTCCGTCCTATGCCCGCGAGGCACCGCGTCCTATCACGGTCGATGAGATTCACGAGCTCACGCATCAGTTTGGTGACGCTGCCGTGCGTATGCAGAAGGCCGGTGTCGATGGCGTCGAGGTCCATGCGGCACATGCCCACGGCATGCTCGGCGGCTTTTTGACTCCACTCTACAACAAGCGTACCGACGAGTACGGCGGCTCGCTCGACGCCCGTATGCGCTTCTTGCTCGAGGTCATCGCCGAGATTCGCGAGCGCTGCGGCAAGGACTTTATCATCGACGTCCGCATCTCGGGCGATGAGTACACCGATGGCGGCCTGACCCTCAACGACATGATCTACGTCTCGCGTCGCTTGGAAAAGGCCGGCGTCGACATGATTCACGTGTCGGGCGGCACCACCATCAAGCGCGGCTCCGCGATTCCCGCCGCCGGCACGCAGCAGGCCTCGCACGCCGCCTGCTCGCGCGAGATCAAAAAGCACGTCAACATTCCCGTCGCCACCGTCGGACGCATTAACGAGGCCTGGATCGCCGAGGAGCTGATCGAGGACGGCGCGGCCGACATCTGTATGATGGGCCGCGCCAATCTGTGCGATGCCGAGTTCTGCAACAAGGCAGCCGCTGGCAACGCCGACGAGATCCGTCCCTGCATCGGTTGCCTGCGTTGCCTGAACGGCATTATGTTTGGCAAGCGCATCTCCTGCACCGTCAACCCGGACGTGGAGCGCGACGAGGCTGGCTACGAGCCTGCCGCCGAGGCCAAGAACGTACTGGTTGTGGGCGCCGGTCCCGCGGGTATGGAGGCAGCCTACATTGCCGCCAAACGCGGTCATAACGTGGTGCTCGTGGATAAGCAGGACGAGCCGGGCGGAGAGATGCGCATCGCAGCCGTTCCGCCGGCAAAGCAGGAACTCACCCGCGTGATCAAGTATCAGTACCGTCGCCTGGCCGAGGCCGGCGTAAAGTGCGTCTTTGGCACCGAGCTTACTGCCGAGGACATTCAGCGTGACTACGCCGACTACGAGGTCGTCCTGGCCTATGGCGCCGAGCCTATCGCCCCGGCCTTCATGCAGGGCTTTAAGCAGGTTATGACGGCTGACGACCTGTTGGGCGGCAAGGCTTTCCCGGGCAAGAAGATCGTCATCGTGGGTGGCGGCACCGTTGGCTGCGAGACGGCCGATTACCTGGCCCCGTTGGTCAACGACCTGTCGCCGGCCAACCGCGACGTCACCGTCATCGAGATGACCAAGACGCTCGCCGCCAACGAGGGTGGTGCCGGTCGCGCGGTGCTCATCACGCGCATGCTCTCAAAGGGCGTTCACGTGCTGACCGAGGCCAAGGTGACCGAGATTACCGAGGATACTATCAGCTACGAGAAGGACGGCGAGATCCACACCATCGCCGGTGCCGATACGCTGGTGCTTGCTATGGGCTATCGTCCCAATACCAAGCTGGCCGACGACCTGGCGGCAGCCGGCGTTACCACTCACGTGCTGGGCGATGCCAACAAGTGCGGCAACATTCGCGACGCCATCGGCGATGGCTACAAGGTCGCCTGCGAGCTCTAGTCAACCCCTTGGCGTATGGGGACAGGTTACTTTGCACCAAGTTGGTGCATGTGAACCTGACCCCATTGCACCATTTGATAAAACGCAAGCGGCGGCCGTCCCGTGTTTGGGCGGCCGCCGCTTGCGTTTTATCATAGAAAGATCATTGCCGAGCCTTAAATGCCTTTTGTCTGTGTGCCTTCCACAATCATGTTGCGGTTGTAGGCCAGGTGCAGATACATCGCATCGTGAGCGGCAGTGGGGTTGTGCGCCTCGATGTCGTCGGCCGCACCGTGGTGCGTGTGGATGGTCTCCTCGACGAGCTTTTTTGCCCGTTACGTCGATAAAAAGGGGAACGGACGCCTTGAACACACCCATCAGACGGGTAACGACGAGGTTGCCGCCATCCCAGGGCGGCTTCATGGAGTAGCGCCCGTACGCATCGAATTTATCCTCTCATAGATGTGCGGCACCAAGAGCCCCGAGTTCATACTGAACTGCCTCCCATTTCTTGGACACGAGAAATGGGAGGCTTTTTATGCGAGTCGACTTGAGGGTGAAGCACGACATCGAGGCCAGGAAGGCGGCGATCGGGCTCTTCGAGCGAGGCCACGGTTCCGAGTCGGCGGCGAAGGCGCTGTCGGTCCCGCGCGACACCGTGAGACAATGGCTCTACGTATACCGGTCGTTCGGAAGCGAGGTGCTGCTATCCATGGACGGCAAGCAGACCAGGTACACATACGAGCAGAAGGTCGCCGCCGCCT